>JAPDPQ010000056.1 GCA_034506395.1 candidate division KSB1 bacterium
CTATCATGATGCTGGCTATAATCAATAAACTGAATTTGAACATCTTTTTCATAATGTATCCCTCCTGTGTTTTTGAAATGGAATTCAGCCGTGAGGCTTTTATTTAGAGCTTCACTCTTTTTGGGGGTTTATTCATTCCAGAAGGGGGTTCACATAGAAGCTGATCGCTGGCCAAAAAAAATCGATCGCCAGCTTGGGATCGATTGGATTGGAAAGGTGCAGTGAAGATTGTCATATCGTTTCCGAATCCCTTCGCTGGTATTATCCAGATCAGGTTCCAAGGGTTTAATCTCAGCCCGCCTCTCGGCGAACACCCCTTCGGAAAATTTCACTCTTTTTTACTTTTTCAACTGAAACCAGTTCCCATTTTTTTGATCATGAATTGCGCTGTAGGACAGGTTGCCAACCTGTCCTACAAAACAGCGAGGGCAGAGATGTACTCCACCTCGAAGGTGAGCATATCTCTGGGATGGGAACTCACCTGGCAGGTTTTTATCCCGTGCTCTGGGAATTAATCCGTAAGGATTTTATCGTTATAGCTTGGGAAACGTTTTTTGACCACGGATTTTGCCAATTTTTCTAATTGCGCTAAAGGATGGGAATTCAGCCGTAGGGATTGTATCCAATGTTCGGGAGTTATTCCATAAGGATTTTATCCAATTAGCGGCGAAGGGGTTTTTATATTGCATTTAGAAAACGATCACTTCACCGCTGAAAAGGGGACATTGGAGTACCATATTCGAACCAGCCGAAATTCGGGGCGTTAATTTGCTATTCTGGCAAAAGCATTATAAATCTTTTAATAGAGCCAAAAAATCCGATAGATTTGTGGAATAAATATTTCCATCGGTGATGGTACCTGGCGTTCTGGAAATCAGTACTTTATTGTGAGCGCCAATGAGATCAGCGGTCTTCGTTAAGCGATCCATATCCTCCTTTTTAACATGGGAGGTTAATTTGACCTCGATAGCCCAGATTTTACCTTTGATAATCAAAACCAGGTCAAGCTCATAACCATCATTGGTCTTGAAAAAATACGGTCCATCAAATTGGATGTCATGGTTGTTTAAGAAAATGAGGATTTGCTCGATACCCCATCCTTCCCAGCTATAACCAACCCAGGGCTGTTGCAGCAACTGCTCAAAAGAACCAATATTGAGCAGGCTATGCAGCAGTCCCGAGTCTCTCCAATAAAGCTTGGGGCTTTTAACCAGCCGTTTTTTAATATTGGCAAAGTAGGGTGTTAATTTTCGGATCAGATAAACCTGCTCCAGATAATCGAGATAGGTATTGACCGTATGATAAGTTAGTCCCAGGCTTTTTCCGATTTGACTGGCATTCCAGACATTGCCATGAAAAGCAGCCAGCATTTTGAAAAGTCGCTGGGTGACTTGCGGTTTAGCAGGCAGCCCCCATTTAGGCAAATCGCGCATGGCCAGCAAGTCCAGATAGCTTTTTTGCCAGACGGGGAACTGAATCTTATTGAGGATACCACCATCGGGATAGCCACCCATCAGCCATAAATCGTCAGCTTTCGACTTGATTTCAGTCAGGGCAAAGGGAGCGAGCTCACAAATCGCGATCCTGCCCGTCAGGAAATCCGCGACGTCTCTCATCAAGCTGGGAGAAACCGATCCCAGGATCAAAAATCTTCCGTTTCGCTGACGATCTTTGTCAATCGCGCTGCGGATTCTTGGAAAGATCTCAGGAAAATTTTGGGCTTCATCAAGAATGATTGGCTGGTCTGAATCGATGATTTCGTTCCACAGCAAGTCGAGGCGCAATTTTTCCTCTTCCAGCTCCAGATCGAAATAAAGCGATGAGAGCGTTTGCGCCAACGTTGTTTTCCCCGTTTGTCTGGCCCCGAAGATGGCCACTGCGGGGAAATTTCCCAATCGCTCCTGAATGACTTTTTTGAGATCACGTGCTATCATGATTTGCAATTTAGAAATTAATTTCTAAATTGTCAAGCGAAATTTTTGTTCCAAGCAAAATCCTGGTATTTTGTAAGGTGTGGAGTAATTCGGCTCCAGAAAATGCTTTGCAGTGCTAGTAGGAGTTTCTATTTTGGGGGAATACGAAACGATTCCCAAAACCGAGAGGTTTAGGAATCGTGTTTCTGCTGCGAATTGCGCTGTAGGACAGGTTGCCAACCTGTCCTACACGCCAAATTGCAAATTTGCCCGAGGGCTAAAATTACCAATTTGCGGTACAACTTCCGGGCCGAGACCTTGATGCTGTGAATGCTTTGGGCGAGCTGCTGTTGTTGTTGAGGTGTCATCTCTTGCCAGGCAGCGAGCACACTGGGTTCGGGCTCGCTCACTAACAGGTCGAGCGGGAAGATCGTTTCATCGGCAACTTCAACCTGTTGAAAACCTGCTGCGCTTATTTTCCCCAAATAATCTTCTTTTAAAAGCGCACCGGCCAGACAGCCCGTGTAGGCATCGATGGACTCTCGGATGGGGCCGGGGAGTTCCGCCAGCAAGACGATGTCGGAGATCATGAGTCGGCCGCCGGGTTTGAGCACGCGGTAGGCTTCACGAAATACTTGCGCCTTGTCGGGCGAGAGGTTGATGACGCAATTGGAGATGATGATATTGGCAAAATTATCAGCCACTGGCAGATGTTCAATTTCGCCCAATCGGAATTCCACATTGGTATAGTTGCCCTTGCGAGCATTGGCGCGTGCGGTCTCGATCATGTCCGGCGTCATGTCCACACCGATGACCCTGCCGGTGGGGCCAACTTTTTGAGCTGCCAGAAAACAATCGAAACCAGCACCAGAACCGAGATCAACCACAATTTCGCCAGGCACGAGCGAAGCCAGGGCGATGGGATTGCCACAGCCCAGACCCAGATTGGCGCCTTCAGGGACCGCATTGAGTTCGTCATCCGAATAACCGATATTTTTGCTGATAATGCTGATCGTATCACCCCCGCAACAACAGGAGACACTCGGCCCGCAACAGGAGCTTTGCTCCTTCGCGATTTTGCCATAGCGCTCTCGCACCACTTTTCTGATATTTTCTTCTTTCATGTCTCTTGTCTCCATTTTATGTGAACGATTCCTAAATTTAAGAAGGTTAGGAATCGTTACCATAACCAATTGCCAATTTGCCCTACAGAGAAATTTTCTGGATCATCCGGACAAACGAGTTATAATCAGGCAAACCGCCGGGATAGAAACGGCAGGCCATGCTCGGCTGCTCCGGAACCGGTTGCTGGAACAGGTCTTTGCCGTCGATCAGGATAGTGGGGGAGCCACGAAATCCGATTTGGGCGGCCTGATCGTTATCCATTACCTGCGTGTATTTGAGCTGCACTTCGGGGTGCTCATGCTGGTAATGTTCCACCAATTCTCTGGCCTTCGCGACATGCGGGCAACCGTCGAAGTATTGGAGCTCGATGGTGGCAATCTTGCTCAATGGTTCTCCTTTCGATAGCAATGGTTCAAAATGAATGGTCGTTTCCATGCGCAGCTCTTTTTTAATGGCGTCTTCGATGGCCGTGGCCACGTTGTGGGCTTCTTTGAGCTTGATGTTTTCGGGAAAGTAGATATGAAAGGTCAGCTCCGTGGTGTCACCATATTTATGGACATGAAGATGATGGATATCGGTCACGGCTGGCGCAATCTACTGGACCACCTGCAATAGTTTGTCCTTGAGCGATTTATCCGGTCTTTCGCCAATGAGCGTGCTGGCAGCCACCTTTAGAATATCATAAGTAGCGTAAAAAATCAACAAAGAAACCAGGATGCCAGCCACGCCATCGATCCACCAGAAATAGCGTCCCAGCACCGTGCCGATGATAATCAGGCCAGAGGCAACCGCATCGCTGCTATGGTGCCAGCCATCGGCAATAAGCGACTGCGAGTCGATCTTTTTGCCAGCCCAGATGGAAAACGAAGCCATCCCCTCTTTGACCAAAACCGAGACCAGGAAGATGATGACGGCCAGGGAGCTAAAGGTGAGTCCCTGTCGAGCGAACAGGCGATGGATCGACTCTTGCAGGAAGGTCGCACCGACGATAAACAGCAATGTGCCAATGACCACGGCGCCAATAGCCTCGGCGCGGCCGTGGCCAAACGGATGCTGTTCATCCGGCTTGCGCCGCGAAATCCAGAAGCCGAACAACACCACCAATGACGTGAAGCTGTCGGACAACGTGTGCCAGGCATCGGCTTTCATGGCCACCGAATCGGCTTTGATGCCCACCCAAAATTTCAAGACAAACAGCAGCAGATTAACGGTGATCGATAGCCAGCCTTCGATAAAGCCCAGGGATGGGGTTTTGACGCTTTTCAACAAACGATTCCACATAAATGTAGGCCTTAAGTTTTCAAAAATTCATAATTCAATGTTAAGTGTTAAACAATCTTGCCGCACAAAAGTTTTGTTAAATAGCTTAGGTGACCTCTATTCTGGTGTCATAAAACGCAAAATCTTGAATCCGAGAAGCGGATACCCAAAAAGCGAGATTGCAAATTTTGCAAATTAGACCAATTCCACCAACTGGCCATGAGCATCAACCTAACAATATTTTTTAACGCAAAGGACGCAGAGCAGACGTAAAAGGCGCTGAGCATTTTAGATTTCAATTCATTCATTTGCGAATTTGACGGCTTCTTATCAGCCATCTGGCGGATTGGCATTTAAGTCAATATCAAAAATTAGCGAGTCACCTTGTTGAAGATCAAATCATCTTTTAAGTAGATGCTAATTGCCAACAGGCAGATTGGCATAATTCGAAAAATTTGCGGAATTCGCGGTCAAAATGGTTCGCACCTTGGGCAGAGAAAAAACTGGTGCAAACAAGAATTGTTCCGAAACCCCATGCTATTTCATCCCCCCTTCTTGCAGCTTTTTGATGATCTCGTCTTTGGGCAGAAAACCTTCATGGCGCCAATAGACCTCACCTTTGGTATCGAAGAAGATCTGCGTCGGGATCACCCGCACCCGATATTGCCGTGCCAGGTCACGATGCTCGCCAATTTCCAGCAGAATGACATTGGCTTTGCCTTTCAAACTTTGCTCCAGCTCGGCGAAGATCGGTTTCATCATTTTGCATGGGATGCACGTGCCAGCGCCCAGATCCAGTACCGTCGGCTTGCCGCTTTTTAACGCTGGCTCCAGCGGATTGGGCGGCTTCAGCGCGCGCTGCTTCGCCAGCCAGGCTTCATTGCGGGTGATCTTCGCTTCAGTTTTCAGTTGCTCGATGGTTTGATTGATCAACTCGCTCTGTTTTTGTTGCACCAGGTAATTCTGAATATTTGTTTTTACCTGCTCATAACTGGCGCCTCGCATTTCGCTGATGTGGTCGTTGTAAAAGCTTTTCAGCTCCGCATCAGATACTTGAATCTGATTGGCCAATTTTTGTAGATAATTTTGAATTGCCTGGTCTTTGCCCTGTTCATCGTAGGTAGCAGCAACATCTTTAGCAAAGCCTTTTTGTACGGCCTGCTGAAATAATAGCTCCCGTACAATGAGCTGATCGAGCAGGCCTTCCAGATCGTTTTTGAACTCCTGCTGATATTCGGCTGGCAGGTCTTGATAGCGTTGGTTCAGGTATTGCTCGGTAATTTGGAAGTTGTTCACCAGAGCAACGGTTTCTTTATCGAGCCTGGCTGGATTTTGTTTTTGGATTGGATCAGTTTCATTGCCCGGATTGGGACTGGTATCAGAATTCAGGCTATCCGTCGTTTCTTTCGAAGCTGCCAGCGCCGCATCCTGCGATGTCTCTTTCTCTTTCCCGCCACATTGTATCATCAGCACGACGAGAATAATCAGGAATAACATTTTGACCGACCAAATTTTGAATGGATTAATTTTCATCTAGTACTCCTTCACTGAATGAATGACACGAATCATTTACTGATCTAGAATTTGATTCCCAGCTTTCTTTACTATTTCTAGAGATCTGCAAAGTTAAAATTCTCCTGTCATTCCGAACAGAGCGCAGCGGAGTGAGGAATCTTTATTTCTCATGCAATCAATTGATTGATCAGATTTCTCTCCGCCTGCTGGCGGATCGAAATGACTCTATTTTTTATTTTGCAGAACGCTAGACTATTCCAATAGCCCTTTCAAAGGTTTTGAACCTTTGAAAGGGTGGATGCTATTTTTAATTTAACAAAGATAAAGATGTTCCCGGGTTAGCGGCAAAAGGTTATTCAAGCCATTGGTGAAAGTGATCTGGAATAATCTGGTATTGCCGTAACGAAACCCAGCCGCACTGCCATTGAGAAACATCCGCCACATCCGCACAAAGGATTCGTCGAACATCTTCCGAATTTTATCGACCCGTGCCTCAAACCGCTTGCTCCATTCATCCAATGTTTTCGCATAGTGGAGCCGCAAATTCTCAATATCAATAGGGATCAAATCCAACTCCCCCATGGCACGCATGACCTCGTCTAATATTGGAATATAGCCGCCCGGAAAAATATATTTCAATGTCCAGGGATCACCTCTGGAAACTTTTTCTTTGCCGATATAATGCAACAGACCAATGCCGCCCTTGTTTAACAGCGCACGGGTTTTTTCCATAAATTGGCGAATGAATTTTTTGCCCACGTGCTCGAACATACCGATGGAGACGAACTTGTTGAACACGCCTTCAATGTTCCGATAATCCTGTTTTAAAATTCTAATCTGGTCTTGTAAACCTTCCTGTTTGATTCGTTCCTGTGCCAGTTGTAGCTGCGGCTCGGAAAGCGTGCACCCTACACCCGTTACGTTAAACTTTTTAGCAGCATAAATCAACATGCTACCCCAGCCGCAGCCGATATCGACCAGCGTGTCCCCCGGCTGCAATTGCAGCTTGCGGCAGATGTGCTCGTATTTTTACTGCTGCGCCTGTTCCAGACTATCATGATCCGTTCGGAAATACGCACAGGAGTAGGTCATGCTTTCATCCAGCCAGAGCTGATAAAAGTCATTGCCACGATCGTAATGATGAGCAATGTTCTTCGGTGTCCGCACCAGCGTGTCCCTTGTTTTCAAATATTGCCAAAACATGCCCAGCCTGGTGGCGAATGATAACTTTAGATTCTCAAATTCAGCCTGAGTTCCCAGCCGCATCAAAGCCTTGAAATCGCCGGCTACATCGATGTTGCCGGCCATGTATTCTTCACCAAAGCCCAAAGTGCCACTGGTAAAAATGCGTTTTGCGGCTTTATTCGTTTTCAGCATTAAGGTAAATTCGGGTTCATCATTGCCATAGCGAAGCGTTTCACCGTCCCACAGGCGCACTTCAAAAGAAATTTCGGGTACCTGTTCGCTCAAGGCAGTAAGGAAATGCATTAATGTTTTTTTCATGGTGCCATCTCCTTTATTTATATTCAGAAAAAAATGATTGCCACAGAGCCATAGAGCGCACAGAGATTTTTTTATTTTTTTTCTGCGATCTCTGTGGCAAAATCTATGAATAACAGGATCAGGCGTTATCCCTCCTTCGTTCGAATATAAAATATAAATTCGGCAGCAGCAATAGCGTCACCAACAGTGAAAACAGCAACCCGCCGATCACCGCAATAGCCATGGGCTGCAGCATATCGCCGCCTTCGCCCCAGTTGATCGCCAGCGGCAACAGCCCCAGTACCGTGGTCGCCTGAGTCATCAGGATAGGACGGACGCGTAATGGCGCAGCTTCCAGAATTGCCTCTTTTAATCCCAGCCCTCTCTGGCGATACTCGTTGATAAAAGAGATCATCACCACGCCCTGGGTGGCAATGCCGCCGGTCATGATGATGACACCGATGAGCACTGTGGCTCCAGCCGGAAAACCGGTCAGCAGCAACGCCACCACTACGCCCACAAAAGCAAAGGGCACACCCAACAAAATCAATAGCGGCTGTTTGAACGAGTTGAACTGGATCGCCAGGATGACGTAGGCAAAAAACAAGGCAAACAGGATGATTTGCAGCATGACCCGCTGGCTCTCTTGCATCAGATAGACCTGACCGCCGAGATCGAATGAATACCCTTCGGGCAGGCGAATTTCAGACAATGCGGCGCTAACTGCATTGGCCATGTCACCGACGTTGGCGCCGGCAGTCACATCGCTGGAGACGACGATCTGTTTCATTTGATCTTCGCGCACGATTTCCACCGGGCCCAATCGGGGAACGACCTGCGCCACGGTGCGCAGTGGCAGCTTCAAATTGCCCGGGGCATCGAGATAGAGATTTTCGATATCCTGACGGGAGCGGATGTTAGTCTCCGGGATCATGACCCGGATGTCGTAGTATTCGCCAGCCTCACGAAATTGGGTGGCAACGGCGCCATCCACCAAATTGCGCGCCGCCTGGGACACAGCCTGGGTTGATAAGCCGGCATCGGCCAGCCGCAAGCGATCCACCAGAATCTGGTACTCCGGCTTGGTGATCTGGGTGCCGATGCGCACATTGGTGAGTCCTGGAATATTCTGAATGCGCGCCGAGACCTGCTGGGCGATTTGATGCATCACTTCAAGGTCAAAACCGCGCACCCGGATCTCGACATCGGATTCGCCGACCTTGCGGATGCCCTTCATCTTTTGCTGCGCTACGACCAGCCGGGCACCGGGCTGCATGAATTTCATTACCTGCGGCCGGATGCGCTCGACGTATTGTTCTGTTGAAAAGGGCCTTTGACTTTTGGGTTTCAATTCTATGTCGATCTCTCCTTCATTAGCAATCTCATAGGTGACGAGTCCCCAGACTTTGCCGCCGGACAGGGTGAAATAGCGATCCACATACGGGTCCTCTTTGACCACGCTTTCCAACCGTGCCAGGAGGCTATCGGTGCGCGCTACCGATGTGCCGGTGGGCAGAATGACTTTGATCATCACCCGGCCATCGTCCACTTTGGGCAGAAACTCGCTGCCGACCTGGCTGAAGAAATAAATCGCTCCTGCCATTAATAGGACAAAAATCACCAGCACCACCCAACGTAGGGGCAAAAGAGCAGTTAACACACGGCGATAAATGCGGTCGATCAATTCAATGAAGCGATCGGCGATACTGCGCCGTTCCCGGCGATGTCCTTTGCTTGTCACCAGATAATGGGTGAGCATCGGTGTCACTGTAAGCGCCACCAGCAATGATACGACCACGATGCCGGCAATGGTCAGGATCAACTCTTTGAACAGAAGCGATGTTAAACCCGGGATGAGCAGGAACGGCATGAACAGCGCCAGAAAGGTTAACGTGGATGCCACGACTGCTAACGCCACTTCGCTGGCGGCTTCATCGGCGACTGTGTCGCTACGGCTTCCTTTGTCCAGATGTAATCGGGTAATATTTTCGATCACCACGATGGAATTATCCAGCACCACGCCCATGGCCACTACCAGCCCACCCAATGAGAAGATGTTGACTGAAAAACCGAGTATTTTCATCAGGAAAAAATTAAGCAATATGGTCACCGGCAGGGCGATCAACATGACCACGACCTGGCGCCAGTGTCCCAGAAATAGATAGATCACCAGGATCACCAGCAACACCGCAACAATGGCCGAGTCTCTCACCCCGGCAATGGCACCCTTAATATAATCGGCCTGATTTTCGATGGTGTTAAATTTGATATCCGGCGGCACTGTATCTTCCAGCTTCCGAATGAGTTCATTCACCCGATCGGCGATATCGACGGTATTGGCGTCGGCCTGTTTCAAAATATTGACCTTGATGGCCGGCTTGCCGTTGAAACGGCTGATCACCCGCTGCTCTTCGTGGCTGTCCTCGACCGTCGCCAGTTCCTTCAGCCGCACCATGGATTTGCCGTCATTGAGTACGACCACGTTCCGTATATCTTCCATATTACGATATTCAGCATTAGTACGCAGGATAAATTCACGACCGCCTTCAGTCACCCGGCCTGCCAATCTCTCGATGTTTTCTTCCTGCAGCCGTTTGATCACCTGGTTCAGAGTCAAATCGTACGCGGTCAACCGCTCGGCATCGAGATGGACGCGGATTTCACGATCCAGTCCACCAACAATCTCGGTACCAGCCACGCCTTTCACGGCCAGAAACTGATCCTGCAGTACGTTCTCTACCCAAGTATTCAGCTTCACCAGGTCACGACCTTCGGACATGACAATTAATTGCACTACTGGTAATTGCGACGGATCGGCTTTCATCATAATCGGCGGGTCTGCATCCGGCGGCAGCTTGCGCGCCGCCAGCCCCATTTTGGCCACCACGTCTTGGTAAGCCACATCGATGTCTGTACCGTATTCAAAATTGACCAGCAACTGATACATACCTTCGATGCACGAACCTTCGAGATAATCCAGATCATCCACCGTAGCAAGGGTTCGTTCAACGGGTTCGGCGATATTGTCGTTAATCTCCTCCGGCGTTGCCCCGCGCCAGTAAACATAAACTTTGATCATCGGGTAGGTGATGTCCGGCAGAAAATCGGTCGGCAGTTGAAAATAGCCGTAGAAACCGAGCACGACCGCAGTTATCATCAGCACCAGCGTGGCCACCGGGCGGCGAATGGATACAGTTGTCAATTTCATCTTTTGCCTCCTGCCGGCTGATCGGCTTTTTTCTCGGCCCCTTGAATTTTTAGCGGATTCTCTGCTTTCAATTGTTCCTGTCCTTCCACAATCAGCTTATCTCCTGGCGCGAGTCCTTCCAGAATTTGGATCCAGCCCTCGGTCTCGAGTCCAGTTTTGATCACCACCTCTTTCGCCTTGCCTTCATCCGCAACAAAACAGACCTTTTTCTGCGGTCGTTCAATAACTGCTGGAATGGGGATGGCAATGGCGTTGTCAATGGTTCGGATCACAAACGTGGTACGGACAAACATCCCGGCTTTCAAATTGGGACACGGATCGGCGATCCGCATTTCGACCATGCCGTTTCGGGTCTTTGGCTCCACCTGGGGATAGATGCGCTGGATGACGCCTTTGAACACTTTCTCCGGGCAGGCATCGGCACGAATTTCAGCCGATTGCCCGATCTTCAATTTACGAATATCGATTTCCGATACTGGCACATCCACCAGAAGCTTCGAACTGCTCTGGATTTCAAATAACTTGGCTTTGGCCGGCACCATGTCGCCCAGATCGACCCAACGCTGCGAAACGACACCCTGAATGGGTGACGTCACCGGAATTTCTTTGTATTGCTGCTGGGCAAACTGGTAATCCTGCCGCGCTTGCTCCAGTTCCTTTTGCAATTGTATATTCGACGGATTTTTTGCCAGTTCCTCTTGCTTTGCCTGAACCAGCAGCCGCGCCGAATTGATAATGTCCTCCCGCACCAGCGAGCTGATCATCGCCACCACCGTATTGAGCTGCACACGATCCCCCTCACGAACCAGCAGTTTGGAAATTTTTCCTTCGACGGTGGCAAGGATATTGGCAACGTTTTCAGCTCGAAGGTTGCCCGTGAGCTGTAGTTTTTCAACCAGTTTTCTGGTTTGAACCGGCTGAACTTTCACCAGTTTGACGTCGGCTTTTTTGGTTTCAGAAGGATTTTCCTGTTTCGAACCGCAGCCGTAAATTAACCAGACCGATATCATCAGAGCGAAGACTAGTAAAATTCGTTTCATCTTAACCTCATTCCTCTTGTTCTAAATTTATTGAATCTGTAGAGAATCATTGTTTTGAATTTTTGACCTGCCAATCCAGCCCGGCCAACTGAATAAAGTCACTCCCTGCTTTTCAGGTTTGCACGATGCTTTTTATAACCACGTGTAATTCACGCCGTTGGGTATATCGCTTGATCCAGTAACTCTTACACTGTCCCAGTTACGATCTCGAACGATTCAAATATCGATAAAAAGTACTGGCGGTAAGCATTTGCAGAATGAACGCCAGCACAATTGGCAATCCTACCAGTCCCTGTCTGCCGAAGCTGGTCAACGCCAGTCCCACCGCAATAGGCAAATTCTTCATGCCCGATGAATAGGTCACGGCGATACGCTGCTCCCAACCAAAGGCGAAGCGCCCCAGCCAGTGGGGTAGTAGAAATCCCAGCGGGAAGATCAACACCACGGCAACCAGCAGCCCTGGCACTAACGACTTCTGCGCTACCATCATGGGGACATTGGCATTGCAGACCGCAAACATCAATAGCACTGCGGTTACGGCCGACAGCGCCGGCATCATGGATAAGTCGGGTTTCGGCTGCCATAATTTTTCGAGCAGCCAGTGCCCCAAAACGCCCAGAAACAGGGGAATTAGCAAAATAACGATCAATTGCTGGAACATTGCCCCGGGGCTCACCTGCACATTGGCGCCAGCTAACAGCACCATCAAAATTGGGATAAGGAACGATCCCAGCATCATGGTCAGCGCCTCGATACTCAACACCAGGGGCACATCACCTTTTAGCAGCGCTGTCCACACGGCCGCCATGCCCGCGGTTGGGACGACACCGATCAGGATGATTCCGGTTATTAATTGGGGATCGCTTACCAACAGCCGAGCTAACGCCCAACACAGCAGCGGCATGAAGACAAAGGTCAGCAGCACGCCCGTGATTACGGCAACAGGTTGCCGCACTACCAGGGCAAATTGCCGTGGTGACAGCGTGAAACTGATGAACAGGATCATTAGAAAGGTCAACGCTTTCGAAAAGCGCTGGATCTGTTTGCCCGGGACGGTTGTCCATAGACCCAACAGCAGCGCTACGATCACCGTGGCGATGATGATCGTCTGATAGTGTT
The DNA here is from genome assembly GCA_034506395.1 of candidate division KSB1 bacterium. Lineage (NCBI taxonomy): Bacteria > Pseudomonadati > Candidatus Zhuqueibacterota bacterium. The sequence continues at coordinate 12,663 of JAPDPQ010000056.1, forward strand.
TCCGAATGAAATCAGCAAATGCTTTCATTTATTTTAATCCCAATCTCTTTTTGTTCAGCCATAGCAATCTGACCCTTGCGAAGGTTCAGAACCTTCGTAAGGATTCATTTGATTACAGCAATCCGATCACGTAGAGAATTTGTGCTCGTGATCGGTTATAATTGACAACGGCATCGTTCAAATTCAATTGGGCGTTCAATAGGCTGCGCTGGATATCTAATAAATCGGTGTTAGAACGTCGCCCGGCATGGTATTCGATCATGGCCAGCCGATAACTCTGGCGCGCTTGCTCCACCGCCTGCTGTTGAATGGCGATCTGCTGCTCTTTTTCTTTTAGCCGGGTGTAGCTGTTTTGCACCTGGATTGCTAAATTTTTTCTAAAATATTCCCGCTGCCATTGGATCTGTTCCAGCCCGGCTCTTGCCTCATCAATTTTTGCGCCGATCACATTACCGTCGTAGATGGGCATTTTGGCGTTCAGCCCCCAGAAATAACGCTTGTTTTTATCAAGCGAAAATGATTCCAGCCCAAATTCATAGCCATAATAGGCCTGGGCTGACACCTGCGGCAGCTTTGCCGCCTGCTGCACCTTGACCTTCGCTTCGGCTTTGCGCAGATCGTACTCTAATTGTTTCCAGATGGGATTATGCTCCAGCGCGGTCGGCAGCAGTTCGTCTGGTTGTCGATCAAAAGGGATTACCTCCAGGGAATCCTGCGGCAAAAATAGTCGGGACTCTTCTCTTCCCATTAAAAGACCCAACTCATAAGAAACCGCTTGATAGTCATCCTGAATTTTAAGCAGGTTGCCGTCATTGCTGGCAATAGCAACGCCGATGCGGTCCAGCTCCAGTTGCGACATGTGACCGGCCTCCACCAGCAGTCGAGCGTAGCGCTGCTGCACCTCCAGTTGCTTTCGATTTTCCAGCAGAATCTGCTGCTGATTTTGCAGCGACTGCAACTGGAAATAGTCCAGCGTGACCGCCAGCTTCAGGTTCAATTGATCGGACTGAAACGCCTGCTCCAGCGACTGCACTTCGGCAGCGGTTGCCTGTTTGGCGTACTTCAATTTACCGCCAGTGTAAAGGGGCTGGCTGATGGACACGGTCGGGAATAGATCGTGCTCGATATTCCCAAGTACAACTTGTTTAAACCCCGGCACAATGTCCAAATAGCCGTAAGCGAAATTGGCATCCACTTTCGGCAGCATTTCGCCCTCGGCCTGTTGTAGCGATGCCTGACCGGCCCGGGTGCGCGCCGCCGATTTTTTCAGCAACTCATTATTGGATAGCGCTTCCTTCAGCGCATCTTGTAAAGAGATGGCGACGGTATCTGAAGCCATCGGCTGGGCTTGAAGCAGAAGCGGTGTAAATAAAACAAATAGGATTGCAATAATTTTTTGTTTCATAGTATATCCATTGATTGATTGTAAAAGAATTGGTTGCCACAGAGGCACCGAGTTCACAGAGATTTTTTTTCTCTGCGTTCTCTGTGCCTCTTGGCTTATTCGTCTTTTTTTGCACTGGAGGATAGCACATGCCAATAAATCGCTATCGTGGCCAGAGAGAGCAGAATATTCTCAATCAGTTTTTTGATCCCGATACGCGTGCCTTCACCGCCAACCGAAAAGCAGCCGCAGCTAATATCCAATCCTTTCGCCAGTGCGGTAATGATGGCAATCAGAAAAGCCAGATTGAGAATCACCAATACCAGCGTCGTGCCTGGCAGCCATTTGCCAAAGATCAGCAACAGGCCGCAAGCCAATTCCAGCCACGGCAAGATCGCCGCTACCAGCGTGACCCAAAAATAAGGCAGCAGACGATAGTTATCCACCTGTGCGGCAAATGCCATCGGGTTGGCAATTTTGGCGATTGCGGCATAAATAAATAGGGCGCCGATGAACCACCGCAGTGCCAGAAACATCCATTTCATGCTGTCACTTTTCAAATTCACCCGCCTCCTTTCCTTTGACCACCGCATACGATTTCTTCCAATCGTTCACACCGTCCTGATAAACGGCCACCTTCTCAAAATCCCGTAGCTGTAACTCTTTTGCCAGCAATTCGCCCAGGTCGCAGGGCGGACCGTCACAGTAGCAGATGAGCCATTTGTCTTTGGGCAGCGCTGTGAGCTGCTGATCGTAATCATACAGCAAGTCGAAAGGCAACAGCATGGCGCCAGGGAGATGACCAGCTTCGTACTCGGCTGGAGTTCTTGCATCCAATAAAATTCCCTGCTGATGCGAAACAAGTTGCCGCACTTGTTTAGCGTTGACGATAATCAGCTCCTCGCCTGGCTTTGGCGTCAGTCGAATGAAATCGTTCTGGCCAATGATGTTTACCGACGGCAGGTCCTCGGCAAACAGCGAATCAGCGGCATATTTCAACGGCGGCCGCTTGGATGCCAGCGCTACTTTTCGGGGATGAAAGCTATTGACCGCCAGCCCGATCACCGCGGCCAGCACCGTAATGATGATGGCCTGCTGAAGGGCATATTTTGGAATCCATTTCATGACACGACCTTTTGATTAATATTTTTTGCCACAGAGACACGGAGGGAACAAAGATTTTTTTAATTTTTCTCTGAGCTCTCTGTGCCTCTGTGGCTTTTCTTTTTGATAGCTTATAATGCAATCCCATACGCGAGATTGATGGCAGCCATGAGATTTTTGAGAATATTTTCAGCAGCAGCCTGGTTACCATTCACCATGCAAATCGCCAGATCATCCAACTGTGCAGAGAGCGTTTTCAGAGCGGATTGGTAATTTTTGCAGCGAGCTTCATCATCAGGCGCGGGGCAGGGCGCTAAAAAGACATTATCGCGAAGCTTCAACAGCTCACCCAACATGCCCTTCACCGGATTCAGCCCGGTTTTCTGTTCTTCATCGATCATCTTTTTCGCCAGCTTGCGCAGGTGAAACAGCCGATCGGCGGCATAAACCAGGTTATTTTCTTCATGCAGCTTCACAAACAGCCCGCAGGTCGCACCACAAATTTGCATGGCTTCTTTGAACTTTCCATCTGCAAGCTGTTTTTCCATATCCACGATGCCCTGATGAATGGCGTCCAGTCGCGAACCGAATTTCTCATCCTGCTGATATTCCGCTGGCGGCTGGCTCTGGAAATTTTGCTGGACTTTTTCCCACAGCGCCAGGGACTGGCGAATATGTTCCAACCCTTTGGCCTGCTTCTGACCGTCGGCTTGTTTGATCAACTCCTGAACAATGGCGCAGTACTGCCGCATCTCTTGCCGGCTTTGCAGCACCATGTTGTCGAAGTTTTTCAATTCTGTTGAGACTTTTAGGTCAGCCTGGCTGGTTTGCGCTGAAAGTGGTGGCATCAAGGCAACCAGCACAGTAAAAGCAATTGTTAATAATAATGCTGAACTTTGGTGTGAAAATGATTTTTGCATGTGCGTCTCCTGTTTAGTTTATTAAAAAATATTTGAATTGACTTTCTGTCTATTGATTACATTATCAGATTTTCATGAGCAAAAATGCGATAATGAATTTTATGGAAATTATAAAATAGTCTGAAAAACATGGCAATGTGTATTTGTATCCGTTCCTGCCTCCTTAATGAGAATTGGAGTGCAATTCCTTTATGGATTGCTGCGACGCATAAAGGCGTCGCACTCCGATCCAATTTAAAAAATGAACGTTGTCTCTAAAAAATACCAGCTTGCTTGGGGGCTTTTGCCGGTATTTTTCACAAGCTCGCCGGGCATGAAAAAACACGCGCCGGTTAAAAATTCCAGATTGCTCGTTACTTTCATTCTGGCAGTCAGGTCGATCTCCTGTCCCAGTTCTCGCCCCGATGAGCCAGTCTTGTCCCGACGGACCGCTTTGCCTGGAAAATACCAGGCATCATGGGCTTGATCCAGCATAAAGTAGTGATATTCGGCTTTCAATCCCAGCGCCTTATTGGGTGATAATTTGAGATCGAGACGGTACTCCCGTAAATTCTGCCAGAAAAATATGTTCATCCAACCGTAGAGATCAGTATCAGCGCCACCGAACACGCCGTCGAACGTGCCATGAATCCCATCGGTAGAATTTCGATCACCCGATCCAATAATGCACTGAGCTTTAAGCAGCGGCTGCCAGAGGGCTTGCCATTGATAGCCCAAAGATGCGGCCAGTCCATACGCCCGAATATCATCGCTACCCCATTTTCCTAACTGACCGACCGCAGTGATGCTATATTCCCAGCCCTGCCATTTGTCATTGAGCCAGACACCCAGGCTGTGAGATGCGAGGTTTCCGATTCCTTTTTCGCCCGATGTGATGCCTCGATCATCGTGTTTGAACACATAAAAAGCATCCAATGAAAACGGCAGGGCTTTGATGGAATTGTAGCTGGCAAAAGCCGTTGGTCCATCAGCCCATTTGTTCGGCCAGCGATCGGGATCGTGCAGGATGAATCGCCCGACAATCCAGTTGCTTTCGAGCCAGCGATTCGTCAGCTTGAAAATAGCGGCATCCCAGGCGTAGCGCCCCATATTGCCCCAATCGCCAGGACCAAAGACCCGACGATCACGGAACGAAATGGCCTGACGGCCGATTTTAAGTTACACTGGTTTCCTGGGCTGGCACTCAAAATATGCCTGATTGACGTCCAGTAGATCATGAAACGGATTATTGCCTGTGGCAAAATCCTGATCTGAAAAAGATGAGCCAAAAACATGAGCGTCCTGCAACTGAAAATGCACTCGTGCCTTCGGGCTGAATCGGACATCGGTTCCCAGTCGCAGTCGGGAGAGCAGAAAATCTTCGGTTTTGCCCGTACCGAAATTTTTAACATGAAATTCATCCTGCAGCTCGCCCCGCAGGCGGTAGGTGCCGCTGATCGTTATGGTAGTCTGTCCGACTTTCAGATTGTGCCACGGCAAACTCGGCTCAGGTTTGGTGGCTTGTCCAAAACTTGCATCCAATTGCAGCAGCAAAAGGATGACAGCAGCTAATGTTCGCATGACATCACCATATTTTAATTCCAAAAAACGCCGTGATGAATTTGATTGAAACATACAGGAAGTATAGTCCAAAAATCAGCTTCAATGTTGTCGGTTTGAATTTTTTAATGATGGCAGCGCCGATCTGTGCGCCAATGACGGTTCCAAATGCCAAAATCAAGCCAGTCCCCAGCGCCACAAATCCCTGCGCCAGTTTAATACCGCCGCCAACCACAGCCAGAGGGATCATGGTTGCCAATGATGTGCCCATGGTGATGTAAACTGGAGCGCCGAATAAATAGATGAAGCCTGGCACTAATGCATAGCCGCCGCCGAGTCCTACGACGCCAGTTAAAACGCCGATCAGCAGACCCATGATCGCCCAGCCCCATTCAGGCCCGGGAATGGCATTGCCTGTTGCCTGCGGCTTTTTCGTCTGCAATAGTCCTTCCCAGATCATGCGAATGGCAGGCCAGAGAAATGCCAGCCCCAGGATCAATCCCAACAACGCTACATGACTGCTAAGCAATTTGAATAAATAAGAACCGATCAGGACGCCGACGATGCCTGAAATTCCGACCCATAGCGTGGCTTTGACATCCAGATTTTTTCGCACCAGATGTCCATAACCGCCAGAAATAGCCGTGAAAATCACCGCAAACAGCGTGGTGCCAACGGCAATTGGTGCGGGGTAGCCTAACCAGAAATGAATAGCTGGCAACATCACGCTGCAGCCGCCCGTGCCGATCAGCCCGCCGAGCAATCCCGCCAACAGACCGATGATGATCAGAATAATACCGTGGGTCACGGTAATTGCGGGCAGATTTGCAGTGGTTAGTTTCCCGCCTGATAAGAAAGCGATAAAGATGATGGCAATAATGACAAGCAGAATGATGGTTGGAAGATAGTTCTTCCAGAAGGACATTTGACCGTTACTCATTTTTTGATCTCCTCACTAGGTTTAACATTCCTTCCCCCAGAAAAAGAGATGAGTTAGAAAATGCTTTCAATTTTCATAATCAATCAAATCCCTTTCACCAGCCATCTCACCAACACGGGCATAATCTTCGCTCCATTTGAGTCTCCTTTATCGTATTCTAATCCTTACGAAGGTTCAGTGGATTTGCTATATTATATCGGACACGGAGTTAAGTTAGAGCGTATAATATCAAACTAACTAACCAAGGAATGTCCCAATGAGTATCATAAAAACCAGGCGCCGATACACCAGAGAATTCAAGTTAG
>JAPDPQ010000057.1 GCA_034506395.1 candidate division KSB1 bacterium
GTTGAAGCTAAAAGAAAGGTTGAATCTATGAAGCCTTCTCGTCTTCAAGTATTTGTCGAATATCTGCTGGACAACCTGTTTGACGTTTTGACCATCCTTGTGGCAGGTTATTTGGTGATACGTCATCAAGTCTCGCCTTTCACCACAAGTGACATTCCAGAACTTGCTACGTGGATATTGGGTGTCCTCGGTTTGATTGCAGTATCTGGTTTATGGGAGCGCAACCGACGACTAAACCGTATCGAAAGGCTATCGCAACAGAGCCACGATCTTATCGCCAATCGTCTCAGCAAAAAGGCACGAGCTGGCGACTTTTTTCTGTCGGAACGTTCCCTGTCAGACAAAACTTTTGCGTCGGCATCCACTATTTTCCTGTCTGGGATTACTTTGACGCGAACCACGAGAGAGTATATGTATGTGTTGGGGCAACGCTTAGTGGCAGGAGCCTATATCCGCATAATCATAGTGGACCCCGCAGAAGAATCAGTCCTAAAGGAATTCGTTCTCAGAAGTATGGGAGAAACTACCCCAGAGTATTGGAGAAATCGTCTCCAAACAGTTGAAACGGTGATTGACGCCATTGCGAAAACGCCTGGTAGCAAAGGGAAACTTGAAGTTGGTTACCTACCATACACACCATCTTTTGGCTTCGTGATGATTGATCCAGATGAACCACACGGTTTCTGCTTTGTAGAACTGTATCATCATAAATCAGCTGAACCCAATCCTGTATTTGAACTACGTGCATCCGATGACCCTTATTGGTACAGCTTTTTCAGGCGACAGTACGAGATTCTATGGAATAGTTGCCGCATCAAAAGGTTGCCAGATATGGGTGGGGCTGCCTAACCAGCGCATCAAGCCGACCCGCTTCGCTCGGTCGCTGCGCTCCCTCGCTTCGCGGGCGGCTTATCCGCAAACCGTTAGGTAGCCTCTCAGAAAAAACAAGGGAATGAACATCTCTTATCGGGACGGAAGGACACGAAAATTGATTAAAGCCAACTCATCTCACCACCAAATTCACCAGCCGATTCTTCACCACAATCTTTTTCAGAATCGTTTTTCCTTCGAGATGCTTCATCAACTTTTCGTCTGAAAACACTTTTCCAGCACCTGGTTGTTGGGGGCATCGATTTCGCATTCGACGGAAGAGCGTACCTTGCCATTCACCTGCACCACAATGGGAATCATTTGTTGCAGCGTTTTGGCTTCATCATAACCTGGCAAGGGCTGATTGAAAATGCTATACGGCTGGTCAATTTTCTCCCACAGCTCCTCGGCAAAATGCGGGGCAAAAGGTGCTAACAGCAGGATCACGGTCTCTCGGGCAGCTTCGAGTATCGCTTTGTGCTGCTGAGCAGGCTTGATATCCTGAACGTACAGATACATGGCATTCACCAATTCCATAATGCGGCTGATGGCGGTATTGAAATGAAACCGCTCCAGATCCTGCGTCACCATTTTGATGGTGTAATGCCGAATCCGTTCGATCTCCTTGCTCCGCTGAGCTTCATGGCCAGCAGGTGGATGTTCTTTCAGAGTTTCGACCAGGCGCCAGACCCGATTCAAAAACCTGTAAATGCCTGTAATCCCCTCATCGCTCCAATCGCCGCCATCGCTGTAGCTGCCCATGAACATCATGTACATCCGATACGTATCCGAGCCATACTGCTCGATAAACCGATCGGGATTCACCACATTACCCCGCGATTTGGACATCTTGTCCCCATCTTTGGTTATCACGCCCTGATGAACCAATCGGGTGAACGGCTCATCAAAATCGATCAATTTCAGATCGTACAGCACCTTCGTGAAAAATCGAGCGTACAGCAGATGCATCACGGCATGTTCCGCGCCGCCGACATATTGATCCACAGGCAGCCATTTTTTGACCAGCTCGCGATCAAATGCCGCCGTATCGATATGCGGATTGGGGAAGCGCAGAAAGTACCACGAGGAACAGACAAACGTATCCATCGTGTCCACCTCCCGCTTCGCCTTGCCTCCGCAGTGGGGACAGGTCGTATTCACAAAATCAGGATTGGTGGTCAGCGGCGATTCGCCCGTGCCCTTGAATTCGACTTTTTCGGGCAATAAAACGGGCAAATAATTTTCAGGAACAGGCACTTCGCCGCAGGTCGGACAATAGATGATCGGAATCGGCGCGCCCCAATAGCGCTGGCGGGAGATCAGCCAGTCCCGCAGCTTGTAATTGACCCGCCTCTCCCCTATTCCGTGCTGCTCCAGAAAGGAGATCACCTTTTGAATTCCAATTTCCGAAGGCGTCCCGCTGAACTGGCCCGAGTTGATCATGATCCCTGGATCGACATAAGCCTCTTTCAATTCGTCATGCGCTTTTCCATCAGGGCTAATGACCTCGCGAATGGGAAGGCCGAATTTTTTAGCAAATTCAAAGTCCCGCGTATCATGCCCTGGTACGGCCATCACCGCGCCCGTGCCATAAGTTAACAACACATAATCCGCAATCCAGATCGGCACCTTCTCATTATTGACAGGATTGATCGCATACGCGCCGATGAAAACGCCTGTCTTCTCCCGCTCGGTCGAGGTGCGGTCGATTTCGGTGGCTTTGCGGGCAAATTCCACATATTTTGCAACCGCTTCCTTTTGCTCATCGCTCGTCAGTTCTTTGACCAGCGGATGCTCTGGCGCCAGCACCATGTAGGTGACGCCCCACAACGTATCGGGTCGGGTGGTGAATACTTCGATGACCTGATCCGAATGCGCCACTTTGAATTTGATCTGCGCACCCTCGCTGCGGCCGATCCAGTTCTTCTGCATGGTGATCGTCTTTTCAGGCCAGTCGATCCGATTGTGCCCTTCCAACAGCCGTTCGGCATAATCCGTGATCTTGAAAAACCATTGGACTAAATCTTCATGCGTTACTCTGGAGCTGCAGCGCTCACGATGGCCATCGATCACCTGCTCATTGGCTAAAACCGTCTTGCAACTGGGACATCAGTTCACGGGCGCCTGTTTCCGATAGGCCAGCCCATTTTTGTACAATTGCAGAAAGAACCACTGGGTCTATTTATAATATAATATTTGGGATCACTGGTGTTGATCTCCTTGCTCCAATCGTACATTGCGCCGATGGCTTTCAAATGTTTGCGAATGTAATCAATGTTCTCGATTATGCTGAGGGTCACCGATGGTGGTGTCATATTCCCAATCACTCAATCAAGCTTTCTGATTCTCAATGGCGGGACGTTCCTCAATGCTAAAGCGATTAACAATCTTGCCGAGATTATCTCGGCTGCCGTAGCTTATGTGTTTCTTTTGATGCGATCAGCGCAAATGACGGTATAGCGTGCCTTCCGCTCGTTTATCAGCTCAGATATTTTGATAAATAGTCTCATGACTGATATGAATATTTTCGTTCAATATTTCAGATAACCCGAGATTTGATGGGGACTCCAGTCTTGGCGGAGATAAAACATCACTCCTTGTTTGATGACGTCAGTAAAGCAAACCGCCCTAGCTGCCATGAAGGGACGCGCTGCCGCCCGCTGCTAGGCTTGATTAGGACGATAACCTTTTAAGCCCGTGTCAAGTTTGATCTCCCGTGAAACGGTGTTCTTATAAGCACCAGTGTATTTAGCAATTTCACAAAGTGCTAAACCAATTTCTAAGATAGGCCTGAATCTCAACTCGTTATTCAAAGCTCAACTGTTTATCACTCATCCAGTACTCCTGTTAGTTCTTTTTTTTTGGCTCGCAACTCAATTAATGTTTAGCATTAATTGAGTTGGATGTTTATTGCCTCTAACAGTTGCATTTAATATTTGAACTCACGAATATTTTAGACAAGTAATTTGCAATATAAACAAAAGAGCGAGTATTGCTACTCGCTCTCTTAAATGCTCGTTCGATTGATGACTTTTATAAATTTTATTTTTTCTTCTCCAAATATTTTTCCACAAATGGCATAATGAGGTCGATCGGGACGGGGAAGATAGTGGTTGAGTTATTCTCCGCTGCTACCTCTGTTAAGGTCTGGAGGAATCGCAATTGCATAGCCATGGGTTGCTTGGCAATGACTCTTGCTGCATCAGCAAGGCGTTGCGAGGCCTGGAATTCTCCTTCGGCGTGGATGACCTTAGCACGCCGCTCGCGTTCCGCTTCCGCTTGTCGGGCAATAGCTCGCTGCATTTCTTGGGGCAAATCGATATGCTTTACTTCGACCAACGTTACTTTAATCCCCCAAGGATCGGTGTGGTGATCGATAATTGACTGCAATTCGCGATTGATTTTTTCGCGCTCGGAGAGCAAGTCGTCTAATTCCACCATTCCCAAGGTACTTCGTAGCGTAGTTTGAGCCAACTGAGAAGTAGCAAACAGATAATCTTCAACCTCAACAATGGCTTTCGCTGGATCGATCACTCTGAAGTATAAAACCGCATTCACCTTTACCGAGACATTATCTTTCGTAATGACATCTTGTGGCGGAACGTCCATTGCAATGGTTCGCAAGCTGACCCGCACAACCCGATCGACAATTGGAATGATCAGGACCAGACCCGGACCTTTCGCGCCAACCAATCGCCCTAATCGGAAAACCACTCCGCGCTCATACTCGCGGAAGATCCGAATGGCGCTGGTTAATAGAAATAATAAAATAATCACGAGAGCAACAAAAGCAGGCATGATTTCCCTCCTTAAAAAGTTCATTGATCACTTTATAATCTCATCAAAAAACGGATGAATTCCAATTTAAACGATCCTTTTTCGTGTTTATTCGACCAAAGGACCAAGATCAATTCATACATCAATCCTTCACTTTTTCGACGATAAGTTTTAGTCCTGAGACGTCAATGACTTTGATTGGTTCGTTCTTTTTAATTTTTTCCTGACTGGAAGCTTTCCAGTATTCTCCATGGACGCGGACTTCCCCCTCCGGCTCGATGTTGGTAATAGCGATGCCGATCTCTCCAACCAGGCCTTCTTTGCCCGTTGTGACTTTTTTACGATGGGTTCGAAGCGCCATATAAATTGCGAATATAAAAAATGCAGAAGTGGCCAACGTAACAGCAAGAATGAGACTCAGAGGTAAATGAACCGAAATCGATGGCGTGGATTTAAACAGCATCAGCGATCCTAAGAGCATGGAAACGATCCCTCCGATGGTTAGAATGCCATAACTGGTAACTTTTATCTCCAGAATAAAAAGCAGCGTGGCGAACAGGATCAACAGAATGCCGGCGACATTGATCGGCAATTGTTGCATCGCGAAAAATGCAAGGATCAGAAAAATACCGCCCAAAACGCCGGGGAGAATTGCGCCAGGATTTGAGAATTCAAAATACATTCCGAGAATACCGAGCATCAATAAGATATATGCAATGGACGGGTTGGAGATCATATCTAAGATTTTTGCTCTCCAATTCATTTGATGTTCAATAATTGTGGCGTTTTTAGTCATCAAAACGACGTTACCGGTATCCACCTTAGCGATTTTTCCATCTAAGAGTATCAGGAGGCTATCTCGATCGGGACAGATAAAATCGATGACGTTCATTTCCAAAGCTTGTTTCTCCGTAATCGATTGGCTCTGCCTCACTGCGCTTTCGATCCAATCTGCATTTCTGCCTCGTTTTTCCGCGATGGAGCGATTGAAGGTAGCCCACCAGTTAGTGGCTTTTTGAATTCCCACGTCTGCTGAATCTGTTTTCCCAATACCGACTGGGTGAGCGGCGCCAATATTGGTACCGGGGGCCATGACAGCAAAATGCGCAGCGATGGTGATTGATACACCAGCAGAAACTGCTCCAGCACCAGAAGGATAGACAAACACTACCAATGGAATATTTGACGCCAACATTCGCTTCACAATATCTTGAGTGGCACTGATCAGCCCACCTGGCGTGTCCAGTTCGATAATCAGGCATTGAGATCGATTTTTTTCAGCCTGTTCGATCGCGCTGATGATGAAGTCTGCGGAGATAGGATTGATGGTACCGCCTTTGATCTGGATCACTTCGACCTGGGGCGCCGCTTGGGCGAGTGCGAATTGGATGGCAAGAAAGGGTATCCACATCATCAATGAAATTGTTCTGATCTTTTTATCCATGAAGAATTCCAGTTAAAAGAAATTATCGTTTGCTGATTATATACAACAAGAGCGAAATGATCACGCTTAACAATATCGAAGTAGTAATGGGAAAATAAAAGCTAAAATTTTTCTTTTCGATGTGAATATCTCCCGGTAATTTACCAAACGGAATTCCTTTGAAAAAGTAAATAATCAAGCCAGCTACTATGAGAATTATTCCCAAAAAGATGATCATTTTTGCTAAAGGTTGCAGGTTCGGCTCCATGCTCACTTCCCTCGAGGAAAATTTGCAAATTTGATGATTCATCATTTGTCAAATTATCAACCGAAGCATAAGCATTTTTCACAACTGGAGATTAATGCCTATGAATTCAGTTGGTACAGCAACAACTTTGGAAATTATTTGATTACAGAATATCTTCTGCAGATTTCAATAACTCGATCGATCGGAATGGCCTGAACCTCATGGCCCTTGAACCCTTTCATTGAGGTCGCCTTGAATAAAGAATTGTAAATTGCCTCTTGCGTGGCTTCTACTGCAGCCAAAAACAAGGGCGACATCTGATCGTTATACAATTCTTCAGTGATTCTGGTTCGATCTTTTTCTTGGTGCAATACCCGACAAGATGGATGAGTTGAGAATGCGATGACATAATCCCCGCTGCCGTTCGCACAAAATCCCCCAGTTTTTGCCAATCCGAGTATAGCTCGCTTAGCCAAGCGCTTCAAATTTCGCGATGTTAAGGGCGCATCTGTAGCAAGCACGATCATGCAGGAACCGCCTGCTTGTTCAACTTCGTTTTTTAAATAATATTTGCCGAGCTCTTTTCCCACTGGTGCTCCATTGATTTCCAAAATGCCGCCGAAATTGGTTTGAACCAATGCTCCAACTGTATATCCTCCAAGCGATCGGGGGAGCACGCGCGATGCAGTTCCAATCCCGCCTTTAAATCCGAAGCAAATCGTCCCAGTACCTGCGCCAACAGTGCCCTCTTCGACTGGACCAGAATGCGCATTTGCAATTGCATCTAAAACATCTTGTTTGGTTACTGCCCGAGCTTGAATATCATTCAAAAAGCTATCGTTAGTTTCACCCACGATTGGGTTTATCGAGAGGATATTCTGATTGCCAGCCTGGCTGAGCGTGTAATCGATCAATGCGTCTGCGGCAGTGAAAACGCTCAGCGTGTTGGTTAGAACGATCGGTGTTTCTATAACGCCTAATTCCTCAACTTGCGTTGATCCAATCAATTTTCCAAAGCCGTTGGCAACATAAATTGCTGCTGTGACTTTTTGTTGAAAAACATTCTCTGAATGTGGCAGTATGGCTGTTACACCAGTTCGCACTTTGTCATCTTTGATTATTGTTTTGTGCCCAACTTTTATTTGTGAAACATCGGTGATTGCATTATGCTTTCCAGGAGATAGTATCCCGACTTGAATATTTAAATCTCGCGCTCTTGGTTTGAATTGATCGTCAGCTTTGAGTGGCAGCATCCTAAATATTAAAAAAATGATTGCTAGTTTTAAAATATGAATCGAATTCATTGGGCTCTTATATCTATGGCGCATCAAGAACAGTTTTGTTATCATGAAAGAGCTGTAAAAAAAATTGAATTTTTTTGCTTGACTTTTAAAAATAATTTTTGTATTATGCTTGTGCAAAAACGCCCTGCAAGATGAGGTGGGCAAATTATAAAGAGCCAACACCTAATAAAAGGGAACTTTGCTCTCGAGCGTGTATTACAGGCCTCATCCGCCTCGAGCGGATCAGTGGAAGTAAAAAGCGTTCAGGCTGGTACCCACCGTGTCGAACACGGTTCTTTGTAACCCCACCCTAATTGCAGGGTTTTTTATTTCTCAGGTAGCTAGCGCCTCCCCTATCGTGTTATAAATTTCAAATAAAGTATCCAATCGCATGCGGGTGAAAATATCCTGCATGAGCGGTTGGAGGTTTGTCAATTTTATCCTTCCTTTCCGATTTTTCATTGCGTCCTGGGCCATAATCAGCACGCCGAGTCCAGCACTGTTCATCACTGCAACATGCTCCAAGTTAATTACCAACTCATGAAAATTCTTTTGCAGCACTGAAACCATATCTTCGCGGAATAAATCAGTAATACCGAGATATATTCGTTTCTCTAAAACTGTTACTATTGCACGATCTGGCGCAAAATCAACACGGATTGTTTTTAGATCCATAAATTAATCTCCATTGATGGGAAAAATCAATAAAACGCAAGCCGATCTAAGCTGCGGTATTGGATCGCTTCGCTAATATGCTGCGGCTTAATTTGCTCGCTATTCTCTAAATCGGCGATTGTCCGAGCGACCTTTAGGATTCGATCATAGGCACGGGCAGAGAGGCCCAATTTCGTAATGGCCATTTTCAGCAGTTCTTCGCCCTGCTGATCAATTTTGCAGTATTGTCGAATGTCCTTTGATTCCATCCGAGCGTTACAAAAAATGTGCTTTTTATCCTTAAAGCGCTGAAGTTGAACCTGTCGAGCCCGTTCTACTCGGGCGCGGATGGTCGATGAACTTTCGCCTACTCGATCACTGGATAGTTCACTATATTTTACAGTTGGGACCTCAATATGAATATCGATGCGGTCCAACAGTGGGCCGGAGATCCTGGATAGGTATTTTTGAATTTGCTGCGGAGTGCATGAGCATTCATGAGTTGGATCTGTCGCATAGCCACAGGGACAGGGATTCATCGCGGCGGCTAACATAAATTGAGCTGGGTAAGTAATAGAAAGGGCTGCACGGGAAATGGTGACTACGCCATCCTCAAGCGGCTGACGCATGACCTCTAAGACATTTTTTTTGAACTCTGGCAGTTCATCCAAAAATAGCACGCCATGATGCGCCAGGCTCACCTCACCCGGCCTGGGCACTTGCCCACCGCCGATAAGTCCTGCGTCGCTAATTGTATGGTGTGGCGATCGAAATGGCCGCGTGGCAATCAACGGGGTATGGGATGGCAACAATCCAGCGACTGAATGAATTTTGGTCGTTTCTAATGCTTCTGCCAACGTGAGATCGGGCAGGATGGTGGGCAGACGTTTCGCCAGCATGGTTTTGCCAGAGCCAGGTGGGCCTATCATGATGATATTATGGCCGCCGGCAGCAGCCACTTCCAACGCTCGTTTGACGTGCTCTTGCCCCTTGACATCCTGGAAATCGATATTGTAATGCCGACTCTTAGAAAAAACTTCTGCCAGAGAGACCTGTTTGGGAGCGATCGATATTTCGCCATTAAAAAATGCCACAGTTTCAGCTAGAGAGGAAACTGGATAAACAGAGATGTCCTGCACCATGGCAGCTTCACTGGCGTTTTCGACTGGCAAAACAATTCCTTTTTTTTGATTTTTGCTGATTTCGATCGCGATCGGTAGCGCGCCGCGGATGGGGCGAAGGCTGCCATCGAGCGAGAGTTCGCCCAAAATCACGTAATCTTCCAGATGTTCTTGTGATACCACACCAGAGGCAGCCAAAATTCCGATCGCAATGGGCAAGTCGTAGGCAGAACCTTCTTTTTTAATATCGGCTGGCGCTAAATTGATAGTGATCCGCTTCTGGGGAAAAGGCAAATTCGAGTTCTTTATCGCAGCATTGACGCGTTCTCGCGATTCTCGCACTGCGCTGTCGGGCAAACCTACGGTAGCAAATGATGGCAACTGACTCTCAAGATGCGCCTCCACTTCGACGATATAGGCATCTATTCCAAGAACAGCGGCGCTATAGATCTTTGCTAACATATTGCCTCATAATTTATTTCTCTGAAATATATACAAATTAATTTCCAAATTGTCAATAGAAAATTTATCAAATTCGAACAAGAAAAGCTAAAAATTCTGATTTAATGCTTATTCAAATAGCCTTGCTACAATTAGATTAGTCCTCTCAAAAGTTAAGAATCGTCGTCTGTTATTTCCACCATTAAAGCTTCTTAAAGTGATAATCGACATCAATGTGGTTCAAAAAAGATTTTCCCTTTGAAGTATCCATCGGCGCCAAATTGCTAATTCAGAATTCAGGAATGATTGAAATTTTCCGATGCAGTTTTATAGTCGTATACATTTCTTGTGCATGGGAATTTGATTCGAGATATGCACTAAAGATGCGACGATCGATCAAAACATATCGGCAGTGGATTCAAAAAGAGCAGGCTGCCCTTTTTGGAAGAGCAGCCTGCGTTCAAAGCGAAACGACCATGTGTATTCGGTTATTTCAGAATGGTCATCTTCTTAACCGACTCGAAGTGATTGGCCTTCACTTTGTAGAGGTAAACTCCGCTTGACAAATTGTTCGCCGTAAAGTCAAATTTATGATAGCCAGCATTGAGTTTGCCTTTGAATACGTCGGCGACCTTCTGTCCCAGAATGTTGTAGATAGCGATTTCCACATCAGCATTCTCAGGGATGGCCAGTTCAATGGTCGTTGATGGGTTAAATGGGTTGGGATAATTCTGCTTGAGGACGTAATCCTTTGGCAAGCCAACACCCGCCTGCGGATCTGCAGCCGTTGGAGCAGCCTTCTTGTAATAAGCCTCGATCCACAAATCCGTATCCAGACCCCAGGAATATGTTGGATTCGTGAAATCGTTGTATTGTCCATCATTGAACTTCTCCCAGACGCGATTGGCTTTGTCACCCTCGCCATTGGCGTCAGCGAACAGCGCGAACTCGTCATCCGCAGTGGTCGACCATTCAAATCCGATGAAAATGAGCCCGGTCAAGGTAAGCGGATTTTCCAGGAAGAATACATTGCCCATTTTAGTGGTATCGAGAACATCGGTAGTGGTCTTCACTTCGGCAAGGGTCTCGCCCGGCGCCCCATTTGGCTGAACAGTTTTCACTACCAGGCTAATTGTATCGGGATCATTGACGATATTCTTATAAGCAAAGTAAAATTTGAAGCCGTGCAATACATCGCGGGCTTTCAAATCGAACCATTGATATTTACCAATATCGCCATAGCTATTGGTACCCACGATAAAGCCTGAACCATAAGGATTTCTGTGCAGCACAGGGGTATTGCCATAGAACAGGGTATCAAGTTCTGAGACCACAAACTGGCTATTGTTGGAGAATGCGGCGACGCCATTGTTGGTTCCTAAGAT
Organism: candidate division KSB1 bacterium; assembly: GCA_034506395.1. NCBI lineage: Bacteria > Pseudomonadati > Candidatus Zhuqueibacterota bacterium. Next base: position 11,202 of record JAPDPQ010000057.1, read on the forward strand.
GAAGAACAATTGAGTATCGTCGGATACCTTCATGACATCGACGCTTCCAGTGCCATTGCCGTTGGCGAATTTGCCGATGGATGATGAGAAGTATTTCACGAAGGCTCTTTTCGGGCCTTGAGTGATATCTAAGACATGAATTTTTTCCGCATCACCGGCCCCGGGGACGTCAGGATAGTAAATCACTAAAAATTCACCTTCGGCAGTCGCAAAATATTTAATTTTGGTCGCGCTGGTCCCGACGATGCTGGTAGAAACTGTGTCCATCGCATTGGTAGCTGGGTCAAATCGGAACAGCGGATTGCCATAGGATTTGATATACAGATGGCCATCTTTGGTTTGAGCGATATTCGGAACTGTGCCCAATTTGCCAGATGGCAACGTCACCACTGTTGGGGTGAAAGTTTGACCATTATCCGAAGTGGTGAATTTCACGAACTTGTCGCTATTGGCGACCCCAGCATAAATCACCAAAGAGTTATCGCTGGCTTTGCCGTAGGCGCTGATCATATCGCCCATTCTGCCAACCGCACCATCGTAGGAAATAGCGGTTGTCGCAACATCCGTCTCGCTCTTCCAACTGTAAACGCGGAATGGATTGGTGGCATCTGCGGTCAGCGTCATATTGGAAACCAGAATAAGGCCATCTTCCGAGACATCAACCGCATTGAGATGGAACAGTCCAACGCCCTCTGCCTGAGGAGGCTTGGGAATCACGCCCAGGCTATCCCCTGTAAGCGCATCATAAATGACGGTGCGATGCACTCCAAATCGAGTGACCACATAAACGCGGTCAGCGCCATTGACCTTCCCATAGGCCATGCCACGGGTGTAGTTGCTGGTGGACATATAGGCTGGGAAGTTGCCAGCGGCCTGGGTTTTCGCCCACATCGGGAACAGCTTTTCTGGTGGCGGTGGCGGCGTGATCAGCTCGATAAAATGTTCGCGCAAGGTGCCGCGCAATGAATAACCATCATTATACACGCTGGCCGACGAGGTGAATTGGTCTGCCTGGGCAATAATCGTCAGCAATCCGCTTGGCGGCGTCCATCCATCCAAATCCGTTTCCTTGTCGATGAAAATGTAGGTGGTGTCTTTACCATCGGTCAAATACACGCTGCCATTGCTGCCAGCAGCCGGCCACTTGCTCAGGTCGATAAATCTCACGCTATCGACTTGGACTAATTGCGCCTCGTACTCTTCGCCAAGATCAGCTATCCTGATCTTTTTGGGTATCACCACGTTACCAGTGCTAAGCACCTTTACATCACTGGCTTTCGCTGGAATGATTTCGGTGACGCCTCGATAGAAGTCAACCACGCCTTTCGCTTCAATTTCATCGCCAAAATTCAAGCTGATGGAGACCGATCCTGAATAGAGAACGATTCCAGCGGTCTCATCTTGGAAATAATATTGGCAGCGCGAACCATAATTCGGCGAAGCGACAATGCCTCGAACGATAACGGTATCTCCCTTGCGATCGGGGTAAAAATCGCCATCCGCATCGATTCGCGCTTCGGCGATGGTGATCACTGTCACGGGTTGCAATTCTACATCACCTTCATCTGCTCCCATGTAGGGTCGATTCTGGGAACGCGCTTGTCCATCGATATCGAATGGGACTTCGGGCAGTGGGGTTCCAGCAAGGTTAATATCGCCAATCGAAGCGCCAGTAAGATGGAGGTCAGTAGCAGAGACGAATTCCACAGGTTTTGCCACTGAATGGGCATCCCCGCCAGAAGCGGTCTTCCAATCGGCCAGTGTTGCGGCGTCGGCTGTGTCCCAAAAACCGGTCTTGGCATTAACACTACCAGCAAGGTAGTAATTATTGTAATCAGCATTCAAACTGCCAGCGGTACCGCTTCGATAGATTGCATGGGTCTTGAAATCATCTTCGCCATTATAGATGATGTTATTTTTAACCGTGTTGATCCCGTTGGAAACTTGGATCCCAGCATAGACTACAACACCAGTTCCTGGATCGATTGCCACATTATTCATGTGGATGGTATTGTGATATACGTTTGAAATTACTTTATCAGTGGCTAATCGAATACCAATCAAATTAAAGTTTGGATTTGGCGTCGTTGAGGTTGCATCGAATCCAGTGATAAAATTATTAAAGACATTGTAAGTTCCCCGTCCTCCACATTGAATCCCGATAATGCCATAATCTCCAGAGTTGCTATTCGCCGTTGAGAGCAGGGTAATTTTGTTATTATAAATGTTTGTCACATCGGTGGTATCAGTTATATTGAAACCGAAGATACCAAAACTCATAAAACCAGTGTTGGTCTGGATAACATTGATATCGTTGCCGATGATATCGGTGCTACCAGCGTAATTTAAGAATATGCCACGCGTTTTGGCAGTGATTGTGTTATTCTTGAACACAATCCCTTTCATGGATACCAAGGGAGTGCCAGCCGGCGGCGTCCCATAGGTAGAAATGGCCAAAGCCTGCGCACTGCTTTTCACCGTGTTGATAATCTCACAATTTTCCACAGTGACGGTATCTGCGGTGAAGAACTTCGCCTGGGTGGCATCATAGCGGTAGGTCAGCAAAAGAGCATAGGTTACGCTCTGCTGCGCCCAGACTTTGACATTTTTCACTGTGGATCGATTGACATCACCGATTAGGCGGAGCGTTGTTGCGTTGCCATGAGCGGTTGAGGCTGTGGTGATTGTAAGATCTCGAGTTGTGCCATTCTCGGTATTGCTGCCATCGATGATAATATTATTTGTGGTCACCAATTGGGCAGTAGTGTTAAGGTCTTTTGTTCCAATTACCCAAGCGCCTGAAATACCGGCGGACGGAGCGTCTGTTGATTGAGTGAACGTGATAGTTGGCGTTACCCCAAGATATGGCTTAAAGGTTATGGTATAGGGATCTGGATTTACACCCAAAGCCACATTAGATGCTTCGGTTAGATCACTGGTAATGTAAAAAGTGCAGTTTCCCAGAATCATTTTCTGATTGAGGTCATCGCAAGCTGATTTCAAAGAAAGATAATGCGGATCCCCCCCTCCTGGTGCCGTTCCAGCCGCGCCGACATAGTAAACGCCGCTTAAATAATTAGCATTGACTTCATAGGCGCCAAAGCCATTATTGGTGCTCAGCACGTAGACCACAAATTTGCCGTCACCCAAATTCTTGATGGCAACATCACCGGTGCCATTGGCATTGGTATTGGCACCAAGCTGCGCTGTTTCAACGATGCTGGCAGCATTCGCATCGCCACTTGTGACATCCACCACTCGGGCGTTCTCTTTGGTCGAACCATATTGGTAGGACACGACCAGCTTATGGCCTCCTGCCTCAATGTAACGAATGGCGTTGCTGCCAGTCCCTAAAATCGTGCCAGGAATTTCACCAATTTTATTACCCGTCGCAACATCGAACTGCTTGGCATAATTGCCGTTGCTGTTAACATATAAGCTGGTCAGCCCAAGTCCAACAGGCCCAACAGCAGGAGAAGCGCCGCTTTTTTCCGCGATCGGGATCTCGGTCGCGGTAAAACTCATGCCATTATCTGCGGTCGTCAGCTTCAGCACATGTTTGGGCTCAGGACCACCACTGGCCTGCGAAGCTGCGAAAAATATCGTGACACTATTGTCCAAGGTAGAGCCTACAACGGTCATTTTGTCGCCGTAACGGTAGGAGCTGGCAGTCGTACTATTGAAGACGACGATCGCATTGCTGGTATCGCTATCCCAACGATAAACCTTCAATGCAGTCGTAGCAGAGTTAACCGTCAGATTACAGGCAAAGATGACCCCATCTTCAGAAACCTCGATATCATTGAGCGCAAAGGTTCCGCCGGTAACAACAGTTTTGTCGATCTTTAATGTATCGATTTCGGCAGGACCACCACTTGCCGCATCAATGATTCTCACAAATAATCCAGCATTCCTACTTACAACGTAGATTCGCTCTTTGCCTCCGACGACTCCATAGGCAAATCCTCGCTCGGTGTTGCCAGATGGAGAAAACCAGGATGGCAAAGTCCCTGCAGCCACGCTGTTTTCCCATATTTTCGTTATGGGAGTTTGGCTTTGCGCCATGCTGGCAAATAAAAGAACCAACAGAACCGCTATAAATTTCTTCATACTACCTCCTTCATGTTTCTTCAAATTTGGTGAATTAAACAGGCTCAAGTTTGAGATTGAGCTTCAACTTCTGTACAATGTTACACCATTTTTAGCGATCACCTCCTTGAAAAATTAATCCGAGACTTCGTTTTAATTGAGTCAATAGATCCAAAAAGAAATTTACTATTCGAAGCTGCTTGAAAACAAAAGAGAGATAAAAAAGATGAAGATAAATTAAGTCCCGCTATGGCAGGATAACAGCAGGTCCATTTGATTCCAATTTCAGTTGATAGTTGAGAGATCCTTTTGTTCTTTCCGAAAAATTGTTCGATCAATTGTATCACACTCAATTCGAGGTTCCTTCGTTTTGAAATGCGACAATTAATCAATGGCCAAATATAATGAAATTGAAATTTGTTCGCAAGCATTTTGTTGGATTCTTTTCAGCCTCTAATAGGATTTTTTGAAACCGAGTTCATCTTATCTTCCGCTCGCTTGGCGCTGAACAAATGATGCTGCAAGGGTATTGGCCAGCACTTGCGCAAATTGGCCTCGGGTAAATTTTAAAGCATCATCTCCGACAACTTTTTCAGCAAAGCGATTGACCAACTGCTTATTGCCCTCAGATTTGATCTCAAACTTTTCTATTGAATTTTTGAGCCAGATCCGAGCATCCTTCTTTGCAAGAAATGCGTTTGGCCGAAATAATAATGTATTCGAGTCTGGCTCGATAATTCCAATCGCTGCCAGCCATTGCACCGCTTTGAATGCCTCATGATCTATTGGCACATCGACAAACCAGTAAAGCGGAACGCCCGATTGGACCAAGTGATACTGCAATCTTTTCACGAGCATCGGGTTTTCATAAATTTCATGAATTGACTTTCTTGACTGAATGGCCATCACTGCCAGCGCCCCTGCTGCTTCGCCGATGGCCCACTCCACTGGATGCAAGCGATAGGCGCCATTGGTGATGTGCGTGGTGCCGATGTTTTTGGCGCCAGCGATCAGATTTTTCACCCGAATCGGGATCAGTGCCCCGAGCGGAATCTGGAATGGCTTGGTGGGCAGAAATAGCCCCTGATCTTGGTCATTGCAGCGATGCAAATCGATCCAATATTTTCCGATGCCCACGCTATTGTCAAAAAATTTCGCCCGAGCATCCTGCTGGAACTCAGCCGAAATGTCCTGCTCCCGAATGATCTGCCTCGCCTTGATGCGACGAGACTCCCGAATGTACGGGAACTGGGAGAGGCCATCCTCGGTGCCCATGACGTCCTTCCGCAGCTTCAATTCGGGATAGCCGAATCCGCCGTCATCCCGAGGCGCTTCGGTTTGCAGCCAATACAAAAAGCCCAGGCTCAACTCTTTGGCCTGCCTAAGCCGCTGCGCTTGCTCCTGCGGGTTCACGTCGATGATGCTCCCGCCACGAAAATCATTGCTGTGCCAGTTGATCATCGCAATGTCATGGGGAAAAGCCGCATCCCGAAATTGCGCCGCATCGATCAGCCGCCGATAGGCCCAGAACGAGCCTGGCGTGCCTGGCGCCTGCCCGAACATCAAATAGCGAACGCCCTTCTCGGTCACAAAACTATACGGCTGATGCTCCCGATTGAACTCATAATTATCAGGCTTGGCAATGCCATGACTCTCACCAGGACAAAACTCCACCGCAAACGTATAGGTTAAGCTTTGCACCATGTTCGGATCGCCAGCCCCAGGATGGGCGTGTGGCTCTCCCGTGGCGCTGGAGGGTTCGGCGCCGACCACGTACTCCGTCCCCGTCAGCGGCAGCAGATCGCCCAATTCCGTGGCATCGATAAAATATTGGGCTTCAAAAATGATCTTCTGATCCGTACCTTTAACAGCCGTGATCGTTTTGATGTGATCATCATTCACTTCAGCAGCGATAGCTCGGGTGTTGGCGAAAATTTTCAGCTTCCCAGATTCTTCCAGCGGCTGCAGCATTTTTTGCAGCACTGCCAGCCCAACTCGTGGCTCGAACCCCAGCCGACTGACCCAGCAGTTGCCAGGATCCAAGTTGGGATTATTTTTCGCTGAATCGGCCAGTTGATAGTGCGTGCGATAATAATCTCGAATTCCGTTTCTGAGCTGATAATAGCTGGCCGTGCC
>JAPDPQ010000058.1 GCA_034506395.1 candidate division KSB1 bacterium
ATCGATCAGGTCCTCACCTATCTGGGGAATAATGGTTATCCATTCGGACAAATCGCCGTGGATAGCCTGATAATTCGCCAAGATAGTGAGGGCAAAACGGTGCTGCTTGATTGTTACTTCACCGTCAAGCCGGGGCCGAAGGTGACCATTGACTCGATTGGAGTGCAAGGCAACACGACCACACGCCGGGCAGTCGTGATTCGCGAAATGCGGCTCAAGCGAGGCGAGAGTTATCAGCAGAACCGAATCGATCGGAGCAGGCTGCGCCTTGTGCGAAGCGGACTATTCCAACAGGTCGACGAGCCAGAAATCTATCTGGACCAGCAGGGACATGGTCTTTTGATGGTTAGAGTCAGCGAGGGCAATCCCAATCAATTGAACGCTGTGCTCGGATATAATCCAGCCGTGACGAATCGAGAAAAGGGTTATTTCACTGGCTTGATCGATGTTGCGTTTCGCAACCTGCTTGGGACCGGCCGAAGCGTGGAGGCCTATTGGCAGAAAAAGGATCGACGCAGCCAGGAATTGCGCTTTCATTATCTCGAGCCCTGGGTGGCTGGTTATCCACTCAACTTGGGCGCAGGGTTTCAGCAGCTCATTCAGGACACTACATTCATTCGCCGGCAAATTTTGCTGGAGATCGAATTTCCATACTCGGATGTGCTAAGCTTCAGTTCGTATTTGGGCAGCGAGGTGGTCTTGCCAGACTCGATGGGACAAATCCTTTATCAGTTGCCTCAGAGCAATTCCTGGTTCAGCCGATGGGGGCTGAGTTATGATACGCGTAATGATCCTTTAAATCCTTCCCGTGGCGTGCTCTATCAAACCCAGTTCGAGTATGCGCGCAAAACCGTGAGCGCAGCTCCCTCCGCAGTCGATCGCCTGGTCAATCAAGGCAAGTTCCGGCGCGAGCGTTGGTTGGTAGACTTCGAATTGTTTGTACCCACCTTTCGCTGGCAAACCTTCATGTTGGGATTGCACGGCCGACAGGTGAAATCCAATGAAAGTTACGTTTCAATTTCAGACCTGTTCCGGCTTGGCGGCACTCGATCGCTGCGCGGCTATCGCGAGGAGCAATTTTGGGGCGAAAAGATCGCCTGGCTCAACCTGGAATATCGTTACCTCCTGACGCCGCGGTCTCGCGCCTTCGCCTTCATCGATGCTGGCTACTTTTATCATAAAGATCGAAGCCAGAACCTCAACGAAGGCTCCAAATACGGATACGGTTTTGGCCTGCGCATTGAGACCCGATTGGGGATCATTGGTATCGATTATGGTCTCGCCACCGGCCGCAGCCTTTCCAGCGGCCTGGTCCATGTCGGATTGACCAACAAATTTTAGCCCGCTTTTCACCCCAATAGTATCTCTCACAAGGCCGCAAACTGATTCAACACGCCAAGAAATTTACCGATAACAATTCTGCCTTTTCCTCGATTGGCATCAGCGCTGAAAAACGATTTCCCCCCCAAGGATCGTTAGATCCACTTTAGCGTCGAGAATTTCTTTCGGCTGAATCTCAAACAAGTTGCGATCCAGCACCACCAGGTCCGCCAATTTTCTCACCTTGATCGATCCTTTGACATGATCTTGAAATTCGGCATAAGCCGAGCCTAGTGTATAATATTCGATCGCTTGCTCTAACGTGATCTTTTCATCGGGAAACCACCCCCCTTCTGGTCCTCCCTCTGGAAATTCTCGCGTAACTGCAGCGTACAGGCCCAGCATTGGATTCAGCGGTTCCACTGTCCAATCCGTGCCAAAGGCGATTTTCACCCCTGCTTTGACAAATGAATTGAACAAATACGAGTGTTTCGCCCGATCGCCAATCCGTTTTTCTGCCCAGCGCATATCGTCGATACAATGCGAAGGCTGAATCGATGCGATGATCCCCAGCTCGCGATACCGCTCGATATCCTTTGGCAGAACCACTTGCGCATGCTCGATCCGATGTCGCGCATCCCGCCTGCCATTTGCCTGGAACGCGCGTTCGAACGCATTCAGGATCCAGGTATTCGCCTTATCACCGATGGCATGGGCGGCAATTTGCAAGCCCGATTTGTCGATTGAAGTGATGAAATCGTACAGCTCTTGTTCACCATAAATCGGGATTCCACAGGTTGAAGGATCATCCGAATAGGGCTCATAAAACAGCGCAGTACCCGCGCCCATCGAACCATCGACGAATACCTTTACCGTGCCAATGCGTAGCATGTCATTGCCGAATGCGGGCAAAATGCCAATGGCCTCGAAATTCTTATAGAGATATCCATAGCGCCACGCATTGATGCGCAATGTCAATTCCCCCTCTTTCAACAATTCCTGATAAACTGCCAGATCAGCGTCCGAGCTATTGTCTTGAACACTGGTGACGCCCAAACTATTGGCGTGCTGGATCGCCGCCTTGATGGCCCGCTTTAATTGGTCCTTTGTGGGTGCTGGGATTACGGCGCTGACCAGGCTCTGGGCATTGTCCTTCAAGATGCCGGTCGGCTCTCCCGTGTGCGGATCCTTGACGATCTCCCCGCCCTGGGGATTGGAAGTATTTTTGGTGATGCCAGCAAGCTTCAGCGCCAGGCTATTGGCCAGCGCGATATGGCCGTCTAAGCGCTGCACCAGCACGGGATTATCCCTCGTGACAGAATCGATCAGCGCTCGGGTGGGATGCTTCTTCGATGGCCAAGCCTCATGATCCCAGTTGCCATTGAGAATCCATTCGCCCGGTTTCAATTTGGCAGCATAATTCTTGATGCGTTCCACAAATTCCCGCTCATCTTTCGCATCCCGCAGATCAATCCCCAGCAGATAGAACCCGCCATCAGCAAAATGGACATGGGCATCATTAAATCCGGGCAGCGCCAGCCGACCGCTCAGATCGATGACTTTGGTCTGCTTTCCCTTAAACTTTTGAACCAACTCGGTCTTTCCAACAGCGACAAATTTGCCATCTTTAATAGCACAGGCCTGTGCCCATGGTTGATCAGCCTCTACAGTATAAATTTTACCATTGATCAAGATGAGATCTGCCCCGCTCTGGTCATGGCGACCTGAACAAGCCACAACGAACAAAAGAAAAGTCAGCAAGAATACCTTGAGCATCTCCATTTTCCTCTCCTTGATTGTTGAGCCGTTAACTGCGTATCATATCCCTTTCAGAATAAAAATTGATTTGCATGGGTGAACGGATCACCGAGCTAGTTCGATTTGGAACCTTCCGGCTCCAGCTCTTTCTCCCATGCCTTGATGCCATTTTTCATCCAATCGGGAGCTGGGGCGTCTTTGAGAAAATGATCGAAGAATTCCTGCATCCGAATCGTCCAGTCTCTTTGATTGACCCGCTTTTTCAACCCATGTCCCTCCCCATTATAATTGAACATGTAAGCTTCTTTGCCCAATCTTCTCAGGGCCATGATATATTCGATCCCCTGATACCAGGGCACGGCGCCGTCATCGTCGTTATGGATCATGAGCAATGGCGTCTGAACCTTGTCGGCCCAAAAAATCGGCGAATTTTCGATATAGCGCATCGGGGCTTCCCATAAACTGGCGCCCAATCGGCTCTGGGTGCGCTCATATTGGAACTGACGCACCATCCCGCTCTCCCAACGAATGCCATTGTAAGCACTGATCATGTTGCATACTGGCGCGCCAGCTACCGCTGCTGCAAAAATGTGGCTCTGCGTCACCATATAGGCGATCTGATAGCCGCCCCAAGAATGCCCCTGAATGCCAATCCTTGCTGGATCCACATAACCTTCTCGAATCAGCAAATGGATCCCCGGCAAAACGCATTTCAAAGCATCCTGTCCCGGATAACCTGTGCCATATTCAATATCCGGCTGCCAGATGATATATCCATTGCTCACATAATATGACAGATTGATGGATGTGCCTGGCCCAGGCGGAATAAAGCGGTGCAAACTTTCATGCTGGGTCTCATAGATATGCACGAGTAATGGATATTTTTGATTCGCATTGAAATCATCTGGCTTGATCAAAATGCCTTTTAATGGCTTGCCATCAGTGCTGAGAAAATTACGCAGCTCGGCCTTGCCCCAACGAAACGGATTCATTTGGCTTCCGAGATCCGTCACCTTTCGCATATTTTTGAAATTCAGATCGCTGATCCAGAGGTCAGGGAATTCATCAAAGCTAGAGCGGGTAAATAGTAACCGATCGGCAGATTTTGATTTGATTGGCCCTCTGTCAAAACTTTTATCAATCATCAGCAATTCGACCGGCGGGGAATTTCCAGTTACCCGATCCAAATAAAAACCTGAAGCCATGGTTTCCTGATTGGTGGCAGATAGCAACATGGGCTTGTTTGGATCGATGGAAATTTCCTCCGGATCAAGTTTGATATAACGAAACGAAAGTTGATGGTTTCTGCCATAATTTTCTGTCACGCTCCGCGCGTTTGATCCATCTGGATAGATCTCCCAAATATCATAACGGTCATAAATCAGAAGCGACTTGTCCTGATCTGTCCAGCCAGCCACCCCATACGGTCGTGCTGGTTCGGGTGTGTCCCAATCCTCTCGCTCAAAGCGCACCTTAAGCGGCTCCGTGATGTTGACCGTCTTATTGGTCCTGATATCGTAAACGAACCAATGATTGTTTTCAAACCAATAGAGGTATTTGCCCTGGGGTGAGAGGCTGGCGCTGCCGTACAGCTCCGATTTCACAAGCGTGCGTTCGCCAGTCTTCGGATCAATTTCATAAACGTCATGATAAGCACCTTCCCACGAGACCCGCTTGGTATAGGGCCATGGATTATTAGCATAAGCAATCATCCCATTAGAGGCGAGTTGAACATCCGGGACTTGTTCATCTGCTAGCTTTACAAATTTATTGCTATCGATGAAATAGATCGCCTCCCAGGCATTATCGCGCACCCGCTCGGCCAGCTTTTTCTGCTGGGGTTGTGGATAAGGATCGTTCCAATGCCACAAATCGAACTGCGCCCGCTCTTCGTCATCGGATTTGCGACTCGTGTCAGGGACCTCCTTGATACCGAACATCACCATGGAGCCATCCTCGGTGAAAACGATCGTGGATTTATCGCTCACGGTCATGCCCGAAGGCATACCTTTGGTCGTCCGATGCGAGACCCATAATGTCGCCTGTCTATCGCCAACTTTCCACCCATATAGTTCATACATGGGTCGCTTGGCTTGATAATCATCTCGATCCGTAAAAAATGCCATTCGCGTCTCTCGTTTATTGAGCTGCCAACTTTTGTAGTTCCCTTGCCCAGTCAAAAGGGGAGTGCTGATAGAATCGCCCAGAACAAATGCGTAAACGCCATCAGTCTCTGGCTTCTCTTTGCTGGAAACGATGTACAACAAATAAGCCCCGTTTTTTGTGAACCGATAATCTAAAATTGAGTCGAATTTCATTCTGGTGCTGTCGATCAGCGATTGCAGGATCAAAGGCGTTCCATAATCCTTCTTTTTTTCCTCTTGCTTGGTCGTCTTATCAGCTTGCTCCTCGCTTTTCCCTTTGGCTTCGTCTGTCCCTTCCTTTTGAGATTTCGACTTCCCAGTTTCCTTAAGATACGCTAACCAACCCGATGCCTGCTCTGGCATTTTGAAACTTTTCACGCTATCGATTACCGTAACTTGCCCATCGGACAATGTCATGATCCCCAGCTTCAGCACAGGTTTAATCCGATCGTTCTTCTTATTTTCTTTTTTCATCTTTCGAATCGAGTCCACCTGAGCCTTTGTAGGCGATATCAAAAACGCCAGATGAGATGAATTAAAGGTGATTTGAGGCTTGGCCGCTTGCTCAGCATCCGTACCCTCCCCAGAGAAACCGATCACGTATCGGTATTCGATATTTTGATCTGGATTTTTCGCCACCAGCGTAGCGTCGCCGTGCTGCGGGGTGTCCACATAATAAATCCATTTTCCATCTGGAGAAATCTGAGGATCATAGATCGAGCGCCAGGAATCATAATCAGCATGAGTCAAAGGACGTTTACTGTCTCCAGCCTGAACATTGGCCATTGGAGAAAAAGTTAATAGTATTGTTTGCACCAATACCATGCGAATGAGAATTTGAATGAACCGAGCCATGATATAATCCTTCAAAGTTATTCATTGAAAAAATCTGAACAGGGCTTTGGATGAATAGTTCATTTTTTGAATCATCCTAATAAATCCGATCTGATCTAAATGAACTGTTTGATTTGTTTGCTGAAATTACACATAAAAATCACTTTTGTCAACCGAATTTTTGGGTAAGTTTTAAGGTTCAATCTGGAGGAAAAATCAAAATAATGCACCAACAGATCGAAGCTCCTTTCATTTCGAAACTTGGAGGATCGTTGCATTTGGAGGACTTAGGAAACATGAATGCAAAAATCAAGATTTTTCGAAGATCGAATTGGCCACCAAAAAATTCGAGGCGTGATTGATGAGAGCAATATCAGGAGAGGATTTGCTGAGAGAGTTGAAAGCATGTTGAGGAATGGCGATCGAATTGAGCAATCTCACCTGGAGGACAAAGGTAGCTAATGCATGAACGAAAACTCACCTTTTATCATTTCGATTTCAGGGATAAATCCATAACTCATGACTCTAGCAATTTAAATTTAACCAGATTCCTCACTTTGTTCGGAATAGCAATTGTAATTCAAAGTTAATAGTTTCCATTCAGGTAGCAGATCACATAGAGAAATCCATCATAAAAGCACGCGCGCCAGGCGGGACCTCCACCTGGCGCGCTGAAATTTACTTCGCTAAAACCATCTTTCTCATTGCTCGATACTCTGGCGTAGTCAGAACATATAAGTAAATTCCCGAAGGCAAAGTCATGCCATTCTGGTCCTTCCCATCCCAAATCACTTCATAGCTACCAGCTTCTCGCCGTTCATGAATCAACGTCCTGATCGTTTCACCTAAGAGATTGACGATCTCCAGCTTGACCACACTTGACTGTGGCAATTGGAAGCGAATGGCAGTGGTTGGATTAAATGGATTAGGATAGTTTTGGGCCAAAACAAAATCCTTAGGATTGGTCGCGGTTTGGGGCTCGCCAGTGGTTGATGCATCGGTCAAAAAGACCTCGAATTCACCGAGATGTATCGGTCCACTCTGTGGCTCGAGCACCTGCAGTTTAACATATTTGGCTGAAATTGGCGTTAGCTCAAACCGCTCGTATGCCCCAGTCGCAAGAGTGGTATCAAGCACCGTTCGAAAATCTGACGCGTTCGTCCCTGTCGAAGAAATCGCAATCAAGAAACGACGAATCCAGCGCGTTTCGTAGCCGATACCAGTATCAGAAATCAGCCCGATAGCTTTGATTGCTCTACTGGTGGTAGTGTTGACTGCAAAAGTGATCGCTGGTTGATTACCGGTGAGCACCGCTGTGCCATCCCAACCTGAGAGATCGCCATCCGTGGCCTTGCTGCAATCGTTTTGCGGTAGGGTCGCTGGCGCTTCCGCAATTTGAAGCTGGGCAAAACTGGTTGGTTCATGCACTCGGATGAAATCGATTTTCATCGCCGTATCGATTTTTGACGCAAAATGGGCGATCAATTGAACGGTATAATTCCCTGGAATTGAATAAACATGGGTTGGAGAGGCCTCATTGCTGGATGTGCCGTCGCCAAAATTCCAACGCCAAGCTGTAGCTGTCTCACTCGAAAGATTAATGAACTTCACCTCTAAAGGCGCAGCACCACTCATAATAGATGCATCGAAATGAGCGACCGCACCAGATCTTATCTTGAAAAATGCGTCGCTAACATCGAACGGATCACAATCGACATCCGCAACTTTCACAAGGCAGGAATCACTGAGCGCATTAGGAACTTTCCAGAGATAGCTGCCATCGTTCTCAGTTCGATGGATAATGGTCAGCCAATTTTTCCCAGCGTCGATCGAGTATTGAATTTTTACTGTATCGACAAGATAGCCGCTAGAGAGCCACTTGATTTCATAATCGCTTCCCGCTTGAAGTTGTTCTCCACCATTGGGCTGGACCACTTGCCAAACTGGCGCTCGAGTAATTGAAAATACCGCATCACTGATATCGAACGGGTCACAATCGAGATCTGCCACCTTGATGCGACAGCTATCCGAAGGAGTGTTCGGAACAGTCCACTGGTAAGAGCTATCGTTTTCAGTGCGGGCAACGATGTTTTGCCACGTTCTGCCATTGTCGATCGAAAGTTGCAACTTGACCGAATCGATGAAGCAGCACGCGTGCCAACGAATTGCATAGCTGCTTCCGATCTGGAGCCGTTCTCCGCCATTCGGTTGGAGCACTTTCACGAACGGCGGCGCACAGATAGTGAAGGCCTGATCGCTGACATCGAATGGGTCACAATCCCGATCAGCCACTTTAATGCGACATTGCTTCGAATTGACAGTCGGCACAGTCCAGAGATATGAACCATCGTTATTTGTGCTTGAGACAATATTGACCCAGGTGGTGCCGTTATCTGTTGAATACTGAATTTTAAGCGAGTCCAAGTAACAGGCGGCCTCCCATTTGATTTCGAATTGATCCCCTGCCCTGAGGCATTCACCGCCATTTGGCGCTATCACCGTGATCGGTGCTTTGTTCCAGATGGTGAACGGATGATCGCTGATATCGAACGGATCGCAATCGAGATCGGCAACTTTGATGAAGCAATTGGTAGAATGAACATCTGGCACGGTCCAGAGATAGCTCCCATCGTTCGGCGTTCCGAACGCGATCATCGACCAATCTTTGCCACCGTCCCTCGAAAATTGAATCTTAACCGAGTCTATCTTGCAAGAAGCCTCCCATCTGATCTCATATTTTTGACCAGCCTGGAGGCATTCGCCGCCATTTGGCGTCACAACTGTAACGGCCGGCTTGTTCCAAATCGTAAATGGCCTATCACTGATGTCCTCGGGATTGCAATCCAGATCCGCCACCTTGATGAGGCAATTGGTTGAATGGATCTCTGGAACGGTCCAGAGGTAGCTCCCATCGTTTGGAGTACCATAGACGATCATATTCCAATCCTCACCCCCATCTGCCGAGAATTGGATCTTCAGCGAATCGAACTCACAACTGGCGGACCATTTGATTTCGAATTTCTGTCCCGGGCAGAGACATTCTCCACCGTTCGGAGAAATAACTGTGATCGGCGGCTTTCCCCAAATGGTAAAAGGATGATCACTGATGTCTTCTGGGTCGCAATCCAGATCCGCCACCTTAATCAAGCAATTAGTCGAATGAACCTGAGGCACCGTCCAAATAAAACTGCCGTCATTTTCCGTGCCAAATACGATCATCGTCCAATCTTGTCCGCCGTCGATGGAATATTGAATCTTCACGGAATCCAAACAGCAGCACGCCTCCCATTTGATCTCCCATATTTGCCCCGCTTTAATACATTCCCCACCGTTGGGGGAAATGACCGTCACAAGGGGTTTATTCCAGATAGTGAAAGGATGATCGCTCACATCCTGAGGAAGACCATCCACATCTGATATCTTAATGAATGCGTTTTTAGAGAAGACATTTGGCACGTTCCAGAAAAAGCTGCCATCATTGGCGGTGGCATCGGTAATCGAAATCCAATGGCTGCCGCCATCAATGGAATACTCAATTTTCACTTGAGCGATCGGCCCGGCGGAGTTCCATTTTATCTCATAGTCTGAACCGCTTCGCAAGCATTCACCGCCGTTCGGTGAAATAACCGTGATCATTTCTATTGGCGCGACGATGGCAAAAAAGGCATCGCTAATGTCACAGGGTTGCCCATCGGCTTTATCTGAAATTTTTACCAAGCAGGTAGCGGATGGCGTATTGGGTACGATCCAATCATAGGCCCCGTCATTGACCGCGGCTGGTTCGATAGTCAGCCAGCTCAAGCCGCCGTTGATCGAATATTCAATTTTCACCTCAGGGATACTTCCTGTCCATTCCCAGCGAATTTGCTGTTGCGTTCCAACCAGCCATTGCTCACCCCCATTGGGCGAATTGACATGAATACTCTCTATCACTGGTGCAATGATCGCAAACGGTTGATCACTCTGATCTGCTGGATGACCATCCTTAGCATCTTCCACTTTCACACGGCAGAGAGGCGACGGATCATTGGGAATTACCCACGCGTAATTGCCGGTATTCGGTGTACTCGAGGCAATGAGTTTCCAATTGGCCCCGTTATCCGCAGAATAGGACAAATTCACCAAAGGGATATTCCCTGTTGAAGACCATCTGATCATTTGTGTGCTTCCCACGAGCCAATTTTCGCCGCCATTCGGTGAAATGATGGTAATCGTGGTAGGAATCGGTTTGAAGGGGCAGCGGAAGAAATATATAATGCCCGCATCAGTGGCACTTGCATCGCTGCCGGGGGCAGACGCCATCACATCCTTTGCCCCATCACGATCAAAATCGCCAACCGCAAGCGCGTGCCCAGCATTATCTTTCGGCTTCTCCCCTATCATTAAGACTTCCGCCGTAGCGAGGGAGACATTTTGATCCCAACCGCTGCTCTTTCCTGGGATAAAATAAACTTTTCCAGCTTGGTCGCCATTCTGCGAGTTCAGCGATGCCCCGACCAAAATATCAGCGAACTCATCCCCATTCAGTTCAGCGAGCACGATTGAAACACCTGCGTTATCGTTGACTTTTTCACCAAGAAAGGAGGCGGCCGTGCCCTCCAAGACCATATTTTCAGCCCAACTAGACGATCGCCCCAAAACCAGATAGATCTTGCCCGAAGAATCACGCAATGGGGCGGTAACAGCAAAATCGCCTAATCCATCACCATTAATGTCGCCACCATTCGACACATTTTTCCCCAGCATATCGTTTGGGGAGAAACCAGTAAAAGTGGCGTTTGCCATTGAACTTGGAATTCTTCCTCCCAAGTCGGGTCGGCCAAAAAATACATAGACCTTGCCTGCGTCTTTTTTATCCCTTTCGTCATGATTCGGCGCACCGATGGCAAAATCAGCCAGCCCGTCCCCATTCACGTCACCAATTCCTGATACCGACCAACCAAATAGATCCAATGGAGCTTCTGAATCGAAGATTATATCAGCTTGAGCCAATCCGATAGTTCTCGCCCAGGATGACTTTTTGCCGAACACAAGATAAGCCCTCCCGGCATCGCTTCCGTTGCTGTCGCTGCGGGGAGCTCCAATAAGAATATCGCCAATGCCATCTCCATTGACATCGCCAGTACCAGCTACTGAGAGACCCGCATTGTCATCCAGTTTTTCCCCCGAAAAAACGACGTCAGCGTGATCTAATTGAATCAGCGAGGTCCAACCTTCCTTCTTTCCAAAAAACAGATAAATTTTGCCCGTCCCACCATTTTCCATGGGCGCTGCGATGATAAAATCACTGATACCATCGCCATTCACGTCTCCAACGCCTGAAACCTTCATTCCGGCCTCATCTCGAGCCTTCGATCCGAGAAACGTGACATTGGCTTTGGTTATCGAAGTTAACGGCATTGGCATTTCGGCAGAGCCAAAGATCAAATAGGCCGCTCCTGCCCGTAATCCTCCTTTGCTATTTTGCGGAGCCCCAATTAACACATCCTCATATCCATCCTGATTCACATCCCCCACAAACGCCACATCCCATCCAGCCAGATCATTCGATGCCTCTCCAATAACTGAAGAAGCATACGGTAATCCTTTTGCACTCTCTTGTGCATTACTTGCTGCGACAAATTGGGATAGCACCAGACCAAGCCCTATCAAAAACCAGGCTAAATCCCAATTGTGCCGCCCTCTGAACTGCCATTTTGGATGTCGCATAATACCCCCATTGCTTGAAATAAAACTGACCAATTGAGTTTCAATAAAATTGAGCACTCGTAGTGCTATTACTTTATACCCTCAACGCCACAGGAATACGTAAAAAAACTGCTGAGCGATTTCAGGCCAGTTGATTTTGGACATCCAATTTTTCAAGACCGTAGCGCTAATACAAATCAACTGCGAGAACAGAATTGAAAGACAAAATTGAGCTACCGAGAGGGAAGACAGTTCATCCGCTGGAGTTAAGCCGTCAGGCTCTTATCCCCGTTACATTTAAACTCTTGCCGTCAGGCTTTTATCCCCCCTTAGATTTAAACTCAAGGAGTTAAGCCGTCAGGCTTTTATTCATTATTCTTTAATCCATATTGAAAAAGGGGGACATTCAGTTGCTCATTCTGAAGAAGGCTAATGCTTTGAAAAAATGAGGAGGTACCATCTAATCTAAAATTCAGAAATGAACGCCCCAGTGTTACCCCAGAGGTTTTGATTATCTATCCCCCGCTGGATTGCCCCTTGCAATGCCAACCAAGAAAAGGAGATCATAGATAAACGATCTAAACTTTTCAATTGACCACCATGTCCATCATTAACATGAATCATCCCTAAAATCAATCGCGAACTTTATTGAGATGATATAATCTCCTAACGTTGCATGAGTCATGGGCCATCGACCCTCACAAGCTAACTCTGAGGACGTCCATTTCATCAAGCTGATTCAAGAATTCGGGCAAAAATTAATCAAGAGCATTTAGATTTGCCCTGTTCATTAAACCAGCATCGAGTCATTTAATTTCTAGGATGTCGCGATCTGGCAATTTGGGGAATGGGGCATGAGGCTCACTTTGATACCAGAATGCCACAGACGCAATATCGTCCTGTAAAGGTAAATAGCGGCCCCCTGACATCCAACCCAGCGCTTGGATCGTCACTCTCAAATCCTTTTCGAACCGAATGGGGTCCATAATATGCCAGCGGTACAGCCCGAATCTCTGCTGCGAGTTCCAGAGGCCATCTGGTTTTAGAACCTGCGGCATTCCAGAATAGGGGGTCGTAAATTCCTTGTACTGATTATCTACCACAAAACAATAAGAGCCGCAGAAATAATCCTCTGTCCCAGTCCCGCAAATTGTCGGGAACTCCTTATCACCATCGATGAAGAATTTGATCTCGCCTTCCCCCCACCAGCCGCTGCTGTTCGATCCCCAGCACATATAAGTACCCACATAGTGGCCCCATCCTTTCACACCATCAAGGATCGTATAAACGTCTTTGTAACGTAAAGGATTGACTCTGCGAAATTGGGCATGGAAATAAGCAGCGTTTTCGGGCACGTCAGTAAGCGTGTAGTTGATTTGATAATAGAGCGTCACCTTGTTGTCATCGAGGTTCTCCATGGTGATCTTGCATGACTTTCGAAACGGCATGACCCAATAGCAGTTGAACGCACTGCCAGGATTGACACATACTGGGAGCGAACTGACCTGAGCATATTTTCCCCAGCCGCACGCGAAAAAGTCGCCCACTGGGACCTCTACTGATGGGTCCTTTTCTCCATCCCAATAGAACCGCAAGATCGAAAAGCGCCAATTGCCCGTGGGTGTCATCCAGATCTGTTGAATGGCACCGGGACCTTTGATCTCAGCCAGCACAAAGGTCTGCTTCGGCTCAATATGAATATAGGGCGAAACTTTCCAGCCTTGACCCAGATCTCGGGCAGCATCCTTTGCCAATCCATCCACTGACATCCCTCCTTTGCCCTTTTCTCCTGTAAAATTCTCAGGACTGATTGAGCGACTTTTTGCTTTAGATAGCAACGGGAGATTGCCCATGTTCATGTCAAGACCGTTGAAAGCAGACTGGGAAAATGCAGAATAAGCGAAAACGATCAAGAAAGCGACGACAAATAATTTCATCGGAATCCCTCCTACTTGGTGACTTATAATTGTTGTTTGTTAATTACATCCACAACTCATATTATAATTTTTTCCGTTAACTTTCAAGAATTAATTTTGATAAATCAAAATTAAGCCGCAATCAGGAATTTACTTTAAATCATTAGCTACAATTTTTCTAATCGCCCATTTTGTATCTAGATTGCACGACCTTATAAGCATATTATTGCAAAAAATTTTGTATTGATTTTAAAATCTATTCGTTTTATATTTGACTTTGTGAATATATCCGATATAAAATTTTCTTCTCGCAAAATATGAAATGAGATAACGCTTTTTCGATTTGTGATCAATATCAGTATCATTACTGCACCCAAAAGGCAAATTTTGTCTGTAAATTTTTAGCGCAGCACCTGAAAAAACATAAAGCCATTCGAAACTCTTATAGCCTTCAGCCTTCAAATCGATAATTGAAAATAGATGCATTTGTTCACAAGTTCATGAGCTGTGCGAAATAGCAATATAAAAACTCCCACTGAATTACAATTTTAAGCTGATGCTATGACCAAACTCAAAGCCCTACTCATCGACGATGACAAAAAATTCTGCCACACCTTTCAAATGTTGGCCGAAGCGACCTTTGATTTGACCATTGTCCACTCTGGTAGAGATGGCTTAGAAGCACTGAATAAAGCCACTCCCCACGTAGTCCTGCTTGATTTAAAACTAGGCAAAGGAATGAACGGCATTGAGGTGCTGAAGCGAATCAAAAAAAGTCATCCTGATCTACCTGTGATCATGATCACCGATTATGCCGATGTGGATACCGCCGTGGAAGCCATGAAGCTGGGCGCTCTACATTACATGTCAAAGTCGCCTCGGATCGAAGAATTAAAATTGATCATTGAGCGACAATTGGAGCAAGTCAACTTGCGCTTGCTTTATGAAGAAGCGACCGCTGCTCAATTCGATCAGATCGTGGCTGAAAGTCCCGTCATGAAAGCCATCCTGCAACAGATCGATCAGGTGGCGAAAATTGACTCGACCATTCTCATTCAGGGCGAATCCGGCACAGGGAAAGAGATTTTGGCTCGGGAGATCCATCGCCGTAGCCATCGGAACCATAAGCCGTTCGTTCCAATCAACTGCAGCAATCTGCCCGCCTCCCTATTTGAAAGCGAATTTTTCGGTCATGAAAAGGGCGCCTTCACTAGCGCCGATGTTCAGAAAAAAGGCAAACTCGAGCTCGCCAACCAGGGCACGATCTTTTTAGATGAAATCGGTGATCTGCCTATGGAATCTCAGGCCAAAATCCTCCGTTGCATCGAAGAGCGCTGCTTTCAGCGATTGGGTGGCACAGACACGATTGCTATCGATGTCCGCATCATCGCTGCCAGTAACAAAAATCTGCTCCAGATGATCAAAGATCGCATGTTCCGAGAAGACCTGTTCCATCGCCTCAACGTCATTCCCATTTCCCTACCTCCGCTGAGGGAACGGCCCGAGGACATTCCGAAACTGGTAGACATTTTCCTCCATCGCTATTCAAAAGAAATGAATAAACCTCTGCCCGAATTGACTCCCGCTGCCATGAGCAAGCTGCAGGCTCATTCCTGGTCAGGGAACATCCGCGATTTGAGAAATTTTATCGAACGACTGATGGCGACTCACATTGGATCTGGTCCAATAGATGCAAGTGACATCAAATTTCTCACTGGTGAACAACCATTTCAATTCCCTGTTCATCTGCTGGATCTGGCCTATGAAGATGCGAAAACTATATTACTCCACGAATTCAAGCTCGTCTATTTTAAACGCGCACTTCAAAAACACGGTGGCAACAAAACTGCGATTGCGAAAGAATTAGGGATCG
>JAPDPQ010000059.1 GCA_034506395.1 candidate division KSB1 bacterium
TGTCGGTTCTGCAACAAACATACGATGCATAAAGAAACTCGTTAATTGAGTCAGGCCAGTAGCTCAATTGGCTAGAGCACCGGTCTCCAAAACCGGTGGCTGGGGGTTCGAGTCCCTCCTGGCCTGCCAATATCAGAAGACGATTGATTGAATGGAGCCGAAAACAAACAATGTTTGAGAAGATCAATAGATTTTTGCAAGAAGTCAGACAAGAAATGGCTAAGGTAAGCTGGCCGAGCCGTGATGAGCTCAAAGGGACAACCATTATCGTCATTGTTCTGACCATCGTTCTATCCGTATTTATCTGGTTAACTGATAAGGTTCTTGAGGGGCTGTTGAAAATCATTTATTAGAAAAATTTAATGGTATGTGAGGCTTTGGAAGATCAAGAGAAAAAATGGTATGTGGTGCATGTCCTGTCGGGTCATGAGAACAAGGTGAAAGCTTATCTGGAGAGCGAAGTGAGTCGATTGGGGCTTCAGCATAAGATCAGCAACATTTTGGTGCCGACAGAAAACATCACTGAGATGCGAGATGGCAAAAGAAAGACCAAGAGCAAAATTTTTTTCCCCGGTTACATATTGATTGAGATGGTGCTAGATGTTGAGACCTCGTATTTAATTTCAAATACACCGGGTATCACCAGTTTTGTGGGCTCTAAAAATAAGCCGCAACCACTCCGTCCCGACGAGGTGAAACGAATTTTGGGGCGTGTAGATGAGGCAAAAAGCCGGGAGTTCTTGAATGTCCCGTTTCGAGTGGGTGATCCCATCAAAGTGATTGATGGACCATTTACCGATTTTACTGGCGTAGTTCAAGAAGTGAACGAAGAGAAAAACAAAGTGAAAGTTATGGTCAGCATTTTTGGCCGATCAACCCCGGTCGAGCTGGATTTTTTACAGGTAGAATTGGAGAAATAAATTTCATATGGCAAAAAAAGTCATTGGATCAATCAAATTGCAGGTGCCAGCAGGCAATGCCAATCCTTCACCCCCGGTCGGCCCAGCGTTGGGACAGCACGGGGTGAACATCATGGAGTTCTGCAAGGCATTTAATGCGCGCACTCAGGATCAGAAGGGTTTAATTATCCCCGTGATCATCACTGTCTATGCGGATCGGTCGTTTAGTTTTATTACAAAAACACCGCCCGCTGCTGTGCTATTGAAAAAGGCCGCTGGCTTAGAGAAAGGTTCCGGCGAGCCAAATCGCAAGAAGGTTGGCAAGGTGACCAGTGCTCAGGTGCGAGAGATCGCTGAACTCAAGATGAAAGACCTCAATGCGTTTACAATCGAAAGTGCGATCAAAATGATCGAGGGAACAGCCCGGAGCATGGGAATAACGATTGAAGGGTAAGATAGGATCACTCCATTATCGAATATGTTGGAGATACAATGAAGCGAAGCAAACGTTACATACAAGCTGCTGGTAAAATCGAAAAAGGCAAAGCATATACTCTGGATGAGGCTATTGCGCTGTTGAAATCCACTGCCAGCGCGAAATTCGATGAATCCGTCGAAGTGGCAGTGAATCTGGGAGTCGATCCAAAATACGCTGATCAAATGGTCCGTGGTACGGTAACATTGCCCAATGGGACTGGAAAAACGGTCAGGGTTTTGGTATTGACCAAGGGAGCTAAAGAGAAAGAAGCGCTGGATGCAGGGGCAGATTACGTGGGGTTGGATGAATATATTGAAAAAATCCAACAGGGTTGGTTGGATTGTGATGTGATCATTGCCACTCCAGATGTGATGAGCGTAGTAGGAAAGCTCGGAAAAATACTAGGACCAAAGGGCATGATGCCCAACCCAAAGAGCGGGACGGTTACTTTCGATGTGGGCCAAGCGGTGCGAGAAACCAAGGCCGGCAAGATCGATTTTCGCGTGGATCGTAATGGCATCCTTCATGTAGCAGTTGGGAAGATTTCTTTCGAGGTGACAAAAATTAAAGAGAACATCAAGGCATTTTTGGAGACGGTATTACGGCTCAAGCCTCCCACTGCAAAAGGACAGTATCTGCAGGCTGTGTCATTATCGACTACTATGGGGCCTGGAATTAGATTGGATCGGGCAGCTTTATTAGATGAACTGAAGTAGTGGGTTTATATAGTAGAAGGATCTTAGTCAATGGCTAAACCAGAAAAAGAGCAAAAAGTGGAAGAGATCGTAGCGAAGCTCAAATCGGCGTCTGGGGTTTATGTGGCAGATTATCAGGGCTTGAATGTCGCGGAGATCAGCGATTTACGAAGCAAGCTACGAGAATCAAAAGTGGAATTTACCGTTGTCAAAAATACATTGGCGCGGATTTCTTTGGATCGTGTAGGGTTGTCGGAGTTAGGCAAATATCTGACTGGCCCGACTGCTCTGGCGTTTTGTTTGGCAGATCCAATTCAGGGCGCGAAGATTTTGTTCGATTATCATCGACAAAATGAAAAGCTTGGGCTGAAAGCTTGTGTATTCGATAATCAAGTTTATGATAAGAGCTACATTGAGCAGATCGCCAAATTGCCGAGCCCTGAAACGATCAAAGCCCAGGCGATCGGAATGCTCTCTGCCCCATTGAGAAATTTCGTGGGAGTGTTGAACAATTTATTAAGCTCATTGGTTGTCGTGCTATCTGAAATTCAAAAGCAACGAGAAACAAAAGTCGACAATTAGACTTGTACACAGTAAATTTTTACGGAGGATAAAAGATGTCCGAATTACAAGAAAGCAGCGCTCAGGTGGAAACTCGAACGGTTGAGGAACAGGCTGCTCCAGCGAAAAAAACTGCTGCGAAAAAAGGCGGCGATGGTGTGAGTAAGATCGTCGAGACGATTGGAAATTTGACCGTGTTGGAATTGGTTGAATTGATCAAAGCATTAGAGGATAAATTTGGTGTTTCGGCGCAAGCGGCTGTCATGGCTCCGGTGGCAATGCCGGGTGTTGGTCCAGCGGCGGCGGCTCAGCCTCAAGCTGAAGAAAAGACCGAATTCGACGTGATTCTCTCCAATGTCGGCGACAAGAAAATCCAGGTCATTAAGGTGGTCCGTGAAATCACTTCGCTTGGATTAAAAGAAGCCAAGGACCTGGTCGATTCAGCCCCGAAGCCAATTAAAGAAGGCGTTTCTAAGGAAGAAGCTGAGACGATCAAAAAGAAATTTGAAGAAGTTGGCGCCACGGTTGAAATTAAGTAGCCATCGCGCAGCTTCTACCATGACAAATCTTCTTCAGCCAGCAAGGTATTCCATCGGTTGAAGATATTTTCATTTTTAAAAGCCAATAATAGCAAAGGGGTTAGTCTCTTCATGCTGATGACAAAAAAGAACAGAAAGTCATTTGCAAAAATTGCATCAGTTGCAGAATTGCCGGATTTGCTCAATATCCAATTGCAATCGTTCCAAGAATTTTTGCAGCCCGATGTCGATCCTGAAAAGCGGGAGAACAAAGGGTTACAGGCGGTTTTTAACAGTATTTTTCCAATAGTTGACAGCCGAGAGAATTTCATCCTCGAGTTTGTCGCTTATTATATCGAAAAGCCGAAATATACGGTTAAAGAGTGCCAGGAACGGGGTGGCACCTATTCAGTTCCGCTGAAAGCGAAATTGCGCCTATCGATTAAAGACCCTGATAGTGGCAGCGAAGAGATCAGCGATACGATCGAACAGGTGGTCTACCTGGGCAATATTCCGGTCATGACCAATCGGGGCACGTTTATCATTAACGGGGCTGAGCGAATAGTGGTGAGCCAGTTGCATCGCTCGCCTGGTGTGTTTTTTGATGAGATGAAGCATCCGAACGGGGCCAAAATGTATTCGGCCAGAATCATTCCGCTCCGTGGGTCTTGGTTGGAATTTTTGACGGACATCAATGACGTCATGTACGTCTATATTGATCGACGGAAAAAATTCGCTGTGACCACCTTGCTTCGTGCGCTCGGCTACTCATCAGATCTGCAACTGTACCAGTTGTTTGACATGGTGGAAGAGATTCAACTCAATGACCCCAAAATTGAGGAATATATCGGCCGAACCGTTCTGCTTGACGTGATCGATTATGAGACCGGTGAGATTGTGTTGGAGCGCGGCTCTGTGTTCGATGCAGACGCATTGCTCCGGCTCCGAGAAACCAATATCTCCAGCATCAAATTTTTAAAGCAGAGCGGAACGCTCTCGCCTGAGGTGATGAATAACACCCTCAGCAAAGACCCATCTAAATCTGAGGAAGAAGCTCTCACATTGATCTATCGGCAATTGCGATCGGGTGATCCACCAGATATTGAAACGGCGCGAGCATTGGTCGATCGGCTGTTTTTCAATCCGAAGCGGTACGATCTGGGCGATGTGGGGCGTTATCGATTAAATAAAAAGCTGGGCCTGAAGATCAACCCCAACATCACGGTGCTGACGCGGGATGATATTATTGCCATCACCAAATATTTAATCGATCTGCGGAATGGCAAGCGTTCCCCTGATGACATCGATCATCTTGGCAACCGACGTATCAAGACTGTGGGTGAACAACTGGCGGCGCAGATGAGCGTTGGCCTCTCGCGAATGGCGCGGACGGTTAAGGAACGGATGAATCTGCGGGAAAATGAGAACCTGACTCCCCAGGATCTGATCAATGCGCGGACGATCCTGTCGGTGATCAATACATTTTTTGGTACCAGCCAGTTGTCCCAATTTATGGATCAGACCAATCCATTAGCAGAGATGACCCATAAGCGTCGTCTTTCAGCGCTGGGTCCTGGTGGATTGACGCGCGAGCGCGCTGGTTTTGAAGTGCGTGATGTTCATTATACCCATTATGGTCGACTGTGTCCCATCGAGACCCCAGAAGGTCCCAATATCGGCCTGATCTCGTCATTGACGACGTTTGCGCGCATCAATGAACTTGGTTTCATCGAAACCCCCTATCGGAAAGTGGTAAACGGCCGTGTGACCAACGAGATCGAATATCTATCTGCTGATGATGAGGAACAACTGTATATCGCTCAAGCGAATGCCCCCATTGACGACGAAGGCCGGTTTTTGGAGGAACGTGTCCAAGTTCGGAGGCAGGGAGATTTCCCATTGGTCTCCCCCAATATGGTGAATTATATGGACGTTTCTCCGACCCAGATGGTGTCTGCGGCCGCGTCGTTGATCCCTTTCCTCGAGCATGATGACGCCAATAGGGCTTTGATGGGATCGAATATGCAGCGCCAAGCAGTACCGTTGCTCAAGCCTGAAGCGCCGCTGGTTGGGACCGGAATGGAAGAGAAGGTCGCCCGAGACTCTCGTGCCCTGATCATATGCAAACACGATGGGATTGTGGAAAAGGTCTCAGCCAATGAAATCGTAGTTCGCTGCACCGAAGACCCCAACACTTCAGAGCTCGATCGGCAGAGATTATTGGACTTTGATCGGGATGAATTTGATCGCTATGAATTAGATAAATTTGTTCGGACCAACCAGGATACTTGTATCAATCAGATCCCATGCGTGAAAGCTGGAGATCGGGTGAAAGCAGGGGATGTTCTTGCGGATGGATGTGCCACTCAGGGTGGAGAATTGGCGTTAGGCAAAAATGTCCTGGTGGCTTTCATGCCGTGGCGGGGCTATAATTTTGAAGATGCCATTGTGATCTCTGAGCGGATTGTTCAGGAAGATATTTTCACTTCCATCCATATTGAACAATTTGAGCTTCAAGTGCGCGATACCAAACGGGGCGAAGAAGAACTGACCCGTGAGATTCCCAATATTAGCGAAGAGGCCACAAAAGATTTGGATGAGAACGGGATTGTTCGCGTTGGAGCCGAGGTCAAAGAGAACGATATCCTGGTTGGTAAAGTGACCCCAAAAGGCGAAACAGATCCAACGCCAGAAGAAAAGCTTTTGAAGGCGATCTTTGGTGAGAAGGCAGGCGATGTCAAAGACGCGTCTTTGAAAGCGCCCCCAGGACTTAAAGGAGTGGTGATCGATACCAAATTGTTCTCGCGAAAGAAGCGGGACGCGAAAACGAAACGACAAGATAAAAAGAAAACCGAAGAGCTGGAACAATGGCTCACTGCTGAGAAGCAGCGCATCCGACGCCTGAGAGACAGTAAGCTGATCACGGTTTTGGACGGTCAATCGTCTGCTGGAATCCGTGATATTGAAACGGGAAAGGTGGTCATTCGGGCGAAAGCCATTCTGAAGAAAGAGGCTTTGGCCGAGATCGACTTTGACCGACTGGACCTGACCAAGCCACTGGTGGAAGATGAGGAACGCAATAAGCTGATCAGTGAAATATTAGAGAAATATTATGAGCGGCTGGCAGCATTAGACGAGGAATATGAGACCCGAAAGTTTAAGATCACTGTTGGTGATGAATTGCCGCCAGGTATCGTTCAATTGGCCAAAGTCTATGTTGCCAAAAAGCGAAAACTCATGGTGGGCGATAAGATGGCAGGCCGGCACGGAAACAAGGGTGTAGTCGCCAAGATCGTCCCCGTCGAAGATATGCCGTTCATGGAGGATGGGACTCCCGTGGATGTGGTGCTCAATCCTTTGGGGGTGCCGTCGCGAATGAATTTGGGCCAGATTATGGAGACCAATTTGGGTTGGGCGGCGAAAATGCTTGGCCTCAGTTACGCTTCTCCGGTGTTCGATGGCGCCAGCGAAGAGGAAATTCGGAAGGAGATGGAGAAAGCTGGTCTACCATTGAGCGGCAAAACCATCCTGTATGACGGGCAAACAGGTGAGCCGTTCGATAACCCAGTCACAGTCGGCTACATTTACATGATGAAGCTCTCTCATTTAGTGGAAGATAAAATTCATGCGCGTTCCATTGGACCATACTCGCTGATCACTCAGCAACCTTTGGGGGGCAAAGCCCAATTTGGTGGCCAACGGTTCGGCGAAATGGAGGTCTGGGCGCTTGAGGCGTATGGCGCAGCTCATACCTTGCAAGAGATCCTTACGGTCAAATCGGATGACGTTCGAGGTCGCTCCAAGGTTTACGAGGCGATCGTGAAAGGGGATAATTTGCCAGAACCGGGACTGCCAGAATCGTTCAACGTATTGATTCGAGAGCTGATGGGATTGGGGTTGGATGTTGAACTCCTGGATATCAAAGATGGTCGTCCCTAAGTCCCATTTATCCTCCACGCCAAGCATCTGATCAACTCCAGGGTTTTTGTGAGTTGATGAGGAATTGGCTCGTCAGTCAGATCAATCATCTAAATCGATTTGAGCACTGTTTCGGACCAAGCGTTGGTTTTAGCGAGCCGCAATCTCCGGAAATGAACATGTCCTTGGAAATAGGTTGTCAATGGTTGAATGTGAAATCGAGCAGAGCCGATAATCGATTTCGACAATTGATCTGCTGAATCGCTGGATGAATTGAAGAAATCATTAAGTGGATTGGTTGCAATCCGTTTTGGAATAAAAATGAGGTTCACAAAACATAATCTATTGTGGAAAGGAAGGGGATAATCCCTCGATGATGTCATTACGACCCGAAATGAGCAGCAAGATGAATTTTACGGCGATATCGATCAACCTCTCGTCGCCGGATAAGATTCTTGAGCGTTCCCATGGAGAGGTGACCAAGCCCGAGACGATCAATTATCGCTCGTTCAAACCGGAGAAGGATGGTCTTTTTTGCGAAAAGATCTTTGGTCCGGTTCGCGATTGGGAATGTCATTGTGGAAAATATAAGCGGATTCGATATAAAGGGATTATTTGCGATCGCTGTGGTGTTGAAGTGACCATGAAAAGCGTTCGTCGCGAACGCATGGGGCATATAACATTAGCTGTGCCAGTGGTTCATATTTGGTATTGGAAATCGCTTCCATCGAAGATCGGCTATATTTTGGGAATGAGTATGGCCGAGCTGGAAAAGATTATTTACTATGAATCATATGTGGTCATTCAACCTGGGAAAACTGGTTTAAAGCCCAAAGAATTGATCAGTGAAGACGAATATTTCAGGATCATCAGTGAATTCCCAGAAATCACTGACGAGTCGGTGCCAGAGGAAGAGCGGTTTATCGTAAAGATCGGAGGGGAAGCCATTTTAGATCTGCTCAAGCGGACCGATATCGATAAGCTGTCTGAGGAGCTTCGGCATCAGATTCTAGTGGATTCTTCGATTCAACGCAAAAATGAGGCTTTGAAACGGCTGAAGGTGATTGAGGCGTTCAAGCGAAGCCGGTTTCACAAAGAGAACAAGCCAGAATGGATGGTGATGACTGTTATCCCAGTCATCCCTCCAGAACTACGGCCATTGGTCCCATTAGAAGGTGGTCGCTTTGCGACTTCGGATTTGAACGATCTTTATCGCCGCGTTATCATTCGAAACAATCGTCTGAAAAAGCTTCTGGAGATCAAGGCCCCGGAAGTGATTTTGCGCAACGAAAAACGAATGCTGCAAGAAGCGGTGGATTCGTTGTTCGATAATGGGCGCAAGGCTGCGGCTGTTCGATCCGATGGGAATCGGGCTCTGAAGTCGTTGTCCGATATGCTGCGCGGAAAACAAGGTCGGTTCCGTCAGAATTTGTTAGGCAAACGAATTGATTATTCAGGCCGCTCTGTAATCGTTGTTGGTCCCGAATTAAAGATGCACGAATGCGGCCTTCCTAAGGAAATGGCGTTGGAGCTGTTCAAACCGTTTGTGATTCGCAAACTGGTCTCGCGTGGATTGGTAAAGACGGTGAAGAGCGCCAAAAAGATGGTTGAAAAACGGGGCAACGAAGTATGGGAGATTCTTGAGGAGATCATCGAAGATCATCCTATCTTGTTGAACCGTGCCCCGACGTTGCACCGATTGGGCATTCAGGCATTTCAGCCAGTTCTTATTGAAGGAAAAGCCATTCAGATTCATCCCCTCGTTTGCGCGGCGTTCAATGCCGATTTCGACGGGGATCAAATGGCAGTTCATATTCCGTTGTCGTTTTACGCCCAGGTCGAGACCAAGATTCTGATGCTATCGACCCATAATATTCTTTCCCCGGCAAATGGTCGTCCCATTGCCATTCCCAGCCAGGATATGGTGCTCGGATGTTATTATTTGACAAAAGCGAAACCCGGGGATCTCGGAGAGGGCAAAATGTTCTCTAGTCCTGAAGAGGTTCTCCTGGCCTATGAAAATAAAGCGGTCGGGCTTCATGCGAAAATTAAGGTGCGGATGAATGGCAAATTGATCGAAACCACCACAGGACGAGTGATTTTCAATCAGATCGTCCCAGAGGGGATCGAGTATATCAATGAACTGCTGACCAAGAAACGATTAGAAGAGATAGTTGCCAATATCTATAGCAAGTTGGGAAACTTGGTCACGGCGGTTTTCTTGGATAAGATCAAGGAACTCGGCTTTTATTATGCCATGAAGGGTGGTATTACCATCGGCATGGACGACGTCATTACGCCAGAGGAAAAGCCGCAGATCTTGCAGAAGCGCATGGCCGAAGTTGAGAAGATCATGAAGCAGTATGAGAATCAGATTATCACTGATGGGGAGCGCTACAATAAGATCATCGATATCTGGACGCATACCACCAGCGATGTGGCTGAGACCATGTGGGAAAAATTAAAGAAAGCCGATAACGGCTTTAATCCGATCTACATGATGGCTGACTCTGGCGCTCGGGGGTCCCGAGAGCAGATCCGTCAATTGGCAGCGATGCGTGGCTTAATGGCTAAACCGCAGAAAAAGATGACCGGTGAGATGGGCGAGATTATTGAGAATCCCATCATGTCCAATTTCAAGGAAGGAC
Organism: candidate division KSB1 bacterium; assembly: GCA_034506395.1. Lineage (NCBI taxonomy): Bacteria > Pseudomonadati > Candidatus Zhuqueibacterota bacterium. The sequence continues at coordinate 9,718 of JAPDPQ010000059.1, forward strand.
TGACCGTGTTGGAATATTTCATTTCCACACACGGGGCTCGGAAAGGTTTGGCCGATACCGCGCTGAAAACGGCTGACGCTGGATATCTCACGCGTCGCCTGGTGGATGTGGCTCAGGATGTCATCATCAGTGAAGAGGATTGTGGGACCATTTTGGGATTGCGGATCGGCGATCTCAAAGAGGGTGAGGAAGTCATTGAGCCGTTGCGTGATCGAATTTTGGGCCGTGTGGCTGCTGAGGACGTGTTCGATGAAAAAGGCAATGTATTAGTTGAAGCAGGCAAGCTCATCGACGAGGAGACAGCAGATCTCATTTATAACGCCGGCATTGAGACCGTGAACATTCGTTCAGTATTGACCTGCGAGTCCAAGCGAGGCGTTTGTCGCCTCTGTTACGGCAGAAATCTGGCCACTGGAAAACTGGTCAATATCGGTGAAGCGGTAGGTGTCATGGCGGCACAATCTATTGGAGAACCGGGGACACAGCTCACACTGCGAACGTTCCATATCGGTGGTACTGCTGCTCGAATTGCCGCTCAGTCCCAGGCTACTGCGAAACAGGATGGGATCGTCGTCTATGAGAACCTCCGTTATGTGGAACGCAATGAAGGCTACTATATAGCAATTGCCCGGAACGGAAAAATCAAACTGCTTGATGATGATAATCGGACGCTATCGGTCTACATTGTCCCCTATGGCGCTGAGATTTTGGTGAAAGCAAATGATCGGGTCACGAAGGGGCAGGTCATGTTCCGATGGGATCCCTATGTGACCGGAATTTTAGCATTTCACTCCGGCCGCGTTGAATTTATTGATATCATTGAGAACGTTACTTATCGCGAAGAGGCTGACGAAGCGACGGGATTGCGGCAGCGGGTGGTGATCGAGTCGCGCAACCGAAGTTTAAGTCCACAGATTCGGATCGTGGACGAACAGGGCAACGAGCTGAGCTCATATATTCTGCCAATTCGAGCCTCGATCCAGGTGAAAGAGGGTGATATGGTGAAAGCAGGCGATTATCTGGTGAAGATCCCGCGCGAGATCGCGAAAACAAGGGACATCACGGGTGGTTTGCCCCGCGTGGCGGAATTGTTTGAAGCTCGTCGCCCCAAAGAGCCTGCCATTGTAAGCGAAATCGATGGTCGCGTCAAATTCGGTGAAATCCGTCGTGGAGTCCGAAAAATCACGGTGACATCGCGCGACGGTCAGGAGGAGAAGGTTTATCAGATCCCGTATGGGAAACATATTCTGGTTCATGACGGCGATTTTGTCGAAGCTGGAGAGAAACTCTGTGAAGGTTCTGTTGCTCCGCATGATATTCTGAATATCATGGGCGCCAATAAGGTCCAGGAATATCTGGTGAACGAAATCCAAGAGGTCTATCGGCTTCAGGGCGTCCGGATCAATGATAAGCACATCGAGGTGATCGTCCGTCAAATGCTCCAGAAGATCAAGGTTGAGGATCCTGGTGATACCTATTACCTACCTGGAGATCAGGTGGACCGACTGACATTTCAGGAGGAAAATAATAAGATTCGCGGGATGGTTGTGATCACAGATCCTGGGGATGCTGATGTGAAGGTCAACGATCTGATGACGCGGACCGAATTTGACCGCATGAATCAGAAGCTGACAAAAGCGAAGAAAACGCCGGCTAAAGCGCGGCCAGCACGTCCTGCCACGTTCCAGCCGTTGCTATTGGGAATTACGAAGGCTTCATTGACTACGGAAAGCTTTATTTCTGCTGCATCGTTCCAGGAGACCACGCGCGTATTGACAGATGCCTCGATTGAAGGCAAGATTGATTATCTGCGAGGACTCAAGGAAAATGTGGTGATGGGAAACCTGATCCCCGCTGGGACCGGGCTGAGCAAATATAAGAAGATAAAGGTCTATAGCCCGATGGAGGAAGAGGAACCTCCAAAAGAGCCAGCAAAGCCCGAGGACGCGACAAAGGCTGAAGAGCTAACTATGTAGTGCCTAAACGAAGACAATGGAATTTGAACTAAACGTGTCATTTCGAACAAAGTGAGGGATCTGGTGGTCTTGAGATTGTTGCTCTTACGGATTCCTCTCCCCTAACCAAGGGCTGAAATGATAGGAAGCTGAGTTTTCGTTCAAGCACAATGTAGCAGGTTTCAAAAAATTAACGATGGTAAAAAAAAACATTGCTATTTTAATATTTTTTCTTTATATTTTGCATCCCAAAAAATGGAGTTAGAGATTGCCAACAATTAATCAACTAGTCAGATTAGGTCGGAAGAAAGTTACTAAGAAAACATCGGCGCCGGCATTGACAGGGGCGCCGCAACGTCGCGGGGTATGTACTCGCGTCTATACCACTACGCCTAAAAAACCCAACTCAGCGCTCCGCAAAGTGGCTCGCGTTCGTTTGACGAACGGTTTTGAAGTCACCGCATACATCCCTGGCGAGGGCCATAATTTGCAGGAGCACTCGATTGTACTAATTCGAGGAGGACGTGTAAAGGATCTGCCAGGGGTGCGCTACCATATCATTCGAGGCGTTTTGGATACTGCTGGTGTTCAGGATCGTCAACAAGGCCGATCCAAGTACGGGACTAAGAAGAAAAAGAGCTGATTCTATCCAGCAAGTTGATGCGTTAACTTTCTAAAAAACGCAAAGCGAACGCGATAACGATGGATCAGTCGCAAACCAAGCACCTATATAAATAGCAAAGCGCCAATGGGTTGTGGCGATTTTGCGAAGCATAAATTGGATAGTTGCTAATCAGAAATAACCGTGAAAAATTATGTCGAGAAAAAAGAAAGTTGTTGCTAGAGAAGTCCTGCCAGACCCTAAATATAATAGCATTGTGGTAACGAAGTTTATTAATAGCTTGCTGAAGCGTGGGAAGCGAAGCGTTGCGGAAAAGATCTTTTACAATGCCATTGAAAAGATCGAAGCACGGACCGGCAAAAATGGTCTGGAAATTTTTCATAAGGGTTTGGATAATGTAAAGCCGATTTTGGAGGTGAAATCGCGCCGTGTTGGAGGTGCCACTTATCAAGTGCCTGTAGAAGTGAGCGAAAGTCGACGACAGGCGTTGGCAATCCGATGGATTATCAGCTTCGCTAAGGCCCGTCATGAAAAAACCATGGCGGACAAATTGGCTTCAGAACTGATTGCTGCATCAAATAACGAAGGCGCATCAATTAAGAAACGAGAAGATACCCACAAAATGGCGGAGGCTAATAGGGCTTTCGCTCATTTTCGCTGGTCATGAAGAAATGGTGAAATGACCGTCGCTCTGAAGTCGCGAAATCAGTCATTTCATCCGCTCCATCATTTATCTTCTCCACAACTTTAGAGAGCGATGACTAAAACCCGATTGAACTCTCTAAACATGTTTAGTGGAGTTTTTTATGTCTGGAAATAGGAGGCTGGAACAGATCCGAAATATCGGGATAATGGCTCATATTGATGCGGGCAAGACAACGACCACAGAACGAATTTTATATTACACTGGCAAAGTCCATCGGATTGGTGAGGTGGATGAAGGGACTGCAACCATGGATTGGATGCCGCAAGAGAAAGAACGCGGCATCACCATTACCGCAGCAGCGATCAGTTGCCAATGGAAGAACCATCAAATTAACATTATCGATACCCCGGGTCATGTAGATTTCACCGTTGAGGTGGAGCGCAGTCTGCGAGTACTGGATGGGGCAGTGGCGGTGTTTTGTGGTGTTGGTGGGGTCGAACCTCAGTCTGAAACAGTATGGCGTCAGGCAGATAATTACAATATCCCGAGAATATCTTTCATCAACAAGCTGGATCGAATTGGCGCCGATTTTTTCAATGCGGTCGATATGATCAAGACCCATCTCGGCGCAGTTCCATTAATGGTTCAAATCCCAGTGGGAGAGGGCGACCAATTCAGCGGCGTTATCGACTTGATTCAAATGAAATATTTGGTATTCGATGAATTCAGTTTGGGTGCGAAGGTCGAAACGCTTGAGATTCCAGCCGAATACCAGCAACGCGCGGCTGAGTATCGCAGCCAGATGCTGGAAGTGTTATCCGAGCATGATGACGCCATCTTGGAAAAATACATTGAAGGTGCTCCCATCGAGGCGAACGATATCAAAGCCGCGATTCGACGAGCCACCATTGCGGTAAAGTTGACACCAGTTTTATGCGGCTCAGCGCTGAAAAATAAAGGTGTTCAACCATTACTCGATGCAATCGTCGATTATCTTCCTTCACCTTTGGATATTCCGCCGGTGAAAGGGGTTAATCCAAAAACCGGTCGAGAAGAACGGCGTCAAGCTTCGGATGATGAGCATTTCAGTGCGTTGGCATTTAAGGTTGCCACTGACCCATTCGTTGAGAAACTGGTATATATCCGCGTCTATTCGGGAATGGCGCGGGTTGGACAAAGTGTTTATAATAGCAATACTGGCAAACACGAACGGATTGGACGAATTTTATTGATGTCGTCCAACAAACGGGATGATTTGAAAGAAGTGCACAGTGGAGAAATTGTAGCTATTACTGGATTTCGGACCACAAAAACTGGGCACACGCTGTGTGTTGACAAACATCCCATCGCGTTCGAAAGCATGAAGTTCCCTGAACCAGTGGTTTCTGTGGCGATCGAGCCAAAGACGAAGGCGGACCAAGACCGATTGGTCGAATCGCTGGCCCGATTGGCGGATGAAGACCCAACTTTTCTGGTAAAAAACGACGAGGAGACCGGGCAGACGATCATCTCTGGGATGGGCGAGCTTCATCTCGATATCATCGTCGATCGGCTGACGCGCGAGTTTCGAGTGAAGGCCAATGTGGGCAAGCCGCAAGTCGCTTATAAGGAATCGATCACTACAATTGCCCGGGCCGAAGGAAGATTTTTTAAACAAATTGCGGGCAAAAATCAATTTGCTCATGTGGTCTTGGAAATTGAGCCGAACCAGATGGGTGGTGGCTTTAAATTTGATAATCTGGTATCCAGCGAAAAGATCCCAAAACAATTTATTCATCCGATCGTTGAGGGGATTAAAGAAGCAATGGTTGGAGGGGTGTTGCTTGGCTACCAGATGATCGATGTGACGACGAAACTGGTTGACGGCAGCTATGACGAGCAGGACTCTACGGAGCTCGCTTTCAAGATTGCTGCCTCCATGGCATTTCGCAGTGCAGCAGAAAAAGCGAATCCAGTTTTATTAGAACCAATCATGCGAGTGGATGTGACGGTCCCCGAGGAATATCTCGGAGAAGTGATTAATTTTCTAAATTCGAAGCGCGCCAAGATCAACAAGATGACGATGCGGAAGAATTTACAAATTGTCTCGGCCACCGTTCCACTCAGCGAGATGTTTGGATATACGACCATGTTACGATCTTTGACCCAGGGAAGAGCCACTCATACCATGGAATTTTCGCATTATGAGCGGTTACCCGAGGAGCGAATCCAGCAAATGATGGCTGGAACCTATTCCTTTAAGTAACGGATTTTGAGAAAAAGAAACGATTTTTTTAATGGAGGATTGAGTCATGGCGAAGGAGAAGTTTCAGCGGACGAAGCCGCATGTGAATATAGGGACGATAGGGCATGTGGATCATGGGAAGACGACGTTGGTGGCGGCGATTACGCACACGTTAGCGCGA
>JAPDPQ010000060.1 GCA_034506395.1 candidate division KSB1 bacterium
GCTGACGCTGCGGCCGACGGTGGGGCTGTGATTGAGGGGAAAAGAGAAAGTAATCAGTAATCAGTAATCAGTAATCAGTAATCAGTGATCAGTAATCAGTGATCAGTGCGTAAACGAAGACTATTCGAATCGGTCATTCCGATCCGCCAACTGGCGGAGAGGAATCTGGTTAAGGCATTATGCTTGTTCAAAAATAGATTCCTCACTCCGCTGCGCTCCGTTCGGAATGACATTCAGCTTTCATGTGTGTAGCCAATAGTCATTCCGAACGAAGTGAGGAATCTGGTTAAGGCATTATGCTTGTTCAAAAATAGATTCCTCACTCCGCTGCGCTCCGTTCGGAATGACATTCAGCTTTCATGTGTATAGTCAATAGTCATACCGAACGAAGTGAGGAATCTGGTTAAAGCATTATGCTTGTTCAAAAATAGATTCCTCACTCCGCTGCGCTCCGTTCGGAATGACATTCAGCTTTCATGTGTATAGTCAATAGTCATACCGAACGAAGTGAGGAATCTGGTTAAGGCATTATGCTTGTTCAAAAATAGATTCCTCACTCCGCTGCGCTCCGTTCGGAATGACATTCAGCTTTCATGTGTGTAGCCAATAGTCATACCGAACGAAGTGAGGAATCTGGTTAAAGCATTATGCTTGTTCAAAAATAGATTCCTCACTCCGCTGCGCTCCGTTCGGAATGACATGCGCTATTCAGTAATGAGGAAAATAAGAGATCTCGAATGCAGCACAAACTTCGTCTCAAAAAATCAACGACCGTTGCGAGCATGTCATTGCTCTTATTTTTGGCTTACATGAGTATCGCTTCCGCAACTAATATTGGCGTTCTGCCCCTCAAAAGCAAGGGCAGCATCGAATTTTATCTCGATGTTTGTCAATATGAGGCGTTGCAGGGTGGAACTCGGCTCGAATTTATTTATTCAGTCGATCTGAGCCAATTCCTGAATAAGGCTGATTCGCTCGATCAGGTAGCGGTTTTTCAAATCGATTTTCACGTGTATGGTTCGCTCAAAGATACCTTGTTGGCTTCCAGCGAAGTGAAACATGTCCCGCTGAGTCCGTCAACTGGCGGATCGGGAACCATCTTTTTAGACGTGAAAAAAATCGAAACGACCGCTGATTCCCTATCGCTCACTTTGGTCATTTCCGATTCCCTTTCTGGTAAAAAGGGAGCGATTACAAATTCCTTGCTGCGAAAAAAGTTCTCCGATCAGCTTTCGATCAGCGATCTCTATTTTGTGAGCCATATTCAAAAAGCCATCCAGCCAAGTGCTTTTGAGAAAAGTGGTTTGTTGATGATCCCCAATCCCACGAGAAATTTTTCTTATTCCGTGCAAGCGCCCAATGCGTACGTTTATTTTGAGATCAATCATCTTGGCTTCAAGCCAGAAAATCCATCTTCCTATTCAGTCAGCTATTCCGTTGAAGATCTTTCTGGAAAAGAGGTGGCATCTCACCAGCGGCCGACGATTCCCAAGACCAGCGCTAATTGCTCCCGAGTCGAAATCATTCCGCTGGCCGATTTGAAAGTGGGTCTTTATAAACTGACATTGCATGTCACCGATTTGCCATCAGGTGAATCGGCCTCGAATTGGCGCTATTTTAGCGTTGCCAGCAGGGACGCTGCACAGGACATGCTGCTTTCGATCACAGAGGACAATGTTCAAAGATATTTTGATCAGATCAAGTACATCGCCACGACTGAGGAAAAGGAGTTGTTCAAAAAATTGAATCTTCGGGGCAAGCAGGAATTCTTGATCAATTTCTGGCAATCGAAGGACCCGAATCCCGAGACGGCTGAAAACGAATTCATGCAGGAGCATTTCAAACGCTTAGCCTATGCGGAAACAAGTTTCTCGGGCGGCATCAATTCCGATATGGGCCGAATTTATATTCAGTACGGCCCACCAATTGAAATCAAGCGTCAATTTTCGACTACTGAATTTAGCAAGCCTGTGCAGATCTGGTATTATGCGATCCAGGGCACGACGGAATTTGTGTTCGTGGATCGGTCGGGAGATGGAAAATATGTATTGGTGCATTCGACGCATCCTGATGAGTATCAAAATCCTGGGTGGATGAATGAGATGAAGTAGTAAAAATTTCCAAATATCAAAAGACAAATTCCAAATAATTTTCAATAACCAAAATTCTAAACAGCTTGATCATTGGAATTTGAAATTCATTCAACTTTGAATGCCATGAGGACAAGCGAGTTTCCTGTCATTTCGATCGCAGCGAGAAATCTGTAATCAAACTGATTTAACCAAGAATAAAGTTTCCTCGACTCCGCTTCGCTTCGCTCGGAATGACATCTGTTCGCCTGAACGGAATGACATGCATTTAAGCAATGGAAGTTGGAATTTTAACATCCGTTGGGTTGTTTCTATCAGTTGGAGAAAAACTAAAATTTAACTCAGGTTCAAAATAGAAATCAGACAAGGAGGTGATGATCGAATAAACTTTTATCCATTATCAATTTCCTAAATCCGTAATCCACAATTTTTGAACCAATTCAAAGGAGAGGAAATATGAGGCAGAGTCATGTCAGGTATCTTTTATTGATCCTGTTCCTGGCGCTGGTTTTGGTCGTGGTGGATTATGCCTGGGCGGCAAGGACGGGGAAGATTTCAGGCAGGGTCTTTGAAAAGGATACCAAAGAAGCATTGGCTGGCGCTAATGTCATCATCGAAGGCACGACATTGGGCGCTGCGACCGATGCTGAAGGATACTATTTTATCATCAATGTGCCCCCTGGCAACTACAAAGTCAAAGCGGTCATGATGGGCTACGCCACTCTGGTTCAGGAAAACGTGGTGGTGAATGTCAACCAGACCACGACACTGAATTTTGCCATGAAGCAGCAGGTGCTGGAGGGCGAGACCGTGACCATCGAAGCCACCCGACCCGTAATCCAAATGGACGTTTCTTCGAGCCAGAAGATCGTTACTGAGCAGGCGATTCAGGATCGACCTTTGGACAATATCGAAGAAATCTTAGCAGCGGAAGCTGGGATCACCCTGACTGCCAATACCGAAGGCTCGGGTCTGATCATTCGGGGCGGGCAATTGAATGAAACCGACATCGTGATCGATGGGCTTTCGACCCGCAACGAGCGCAACCAGCAGCCGCTGACTGCCCTGAACTTAACGGCGATCAAAGAGATCGAAATTTTAACGGGCGGATTCAATGCTGAGTTCGGCGATATCCGTTCGGGCATGATCAATGTGATCACCAGAGAAGGCAGCCTGGACAAATATTCGCTCAATCTCGATGCCCGAATCAGTCCACCGGCTCGCAAGCATTTTGGGCCCAGTCCGTTCAGTATCGAAGGTCCTTTCTGGAAGGTTTACGCAGGCCCCGATGCGTTTACAGGGGTAACGCAGGAAATGGTTAACGAAGGAAAATATCCATTCACCTTTGTGGGGTGGAATGAAGTTGCAAGGCAATTCCTGGCCGATGCCGATCCAGAAAACGATATGACGCCACAAGCGTTGTTGGAATTATGGAAATGGCAGCATCGGCTTCGCAAATATGCTGACAAGCCTGATTATATTGGCGACGTCTCGTTCAGCGGAAGACTGCCATTTACCCCCATCGCATTCTTGCTATCCCAGCGTTACGAGGACTTGCAACTGGCTTATCCATTCAGCCGCAATAATTCCATCTCGAGCACAACGTTGCTCAAATTAACTTCCTATTTATCCCCCAGCATGAAATTGTCCTTTAATAATGCCTTCATGTATTTGGCGGGCGTGAGCGGCTCAATATACGATGACACCAATGGCATGATCACAGGCACCCGGCAGGGCACCGAATATGCCCGTAATGCGCTCTATTGGCGCTATATGTGGCACGATGCCAATTACAATCCCATTGAGACGATGCAATACCGTGGTGGCTTGATGTTCAACCATGTGCTGAGCGCTAAATCTTATTACGATCTCAGGCTGGAATACACCAATTATCGCACCGTTCAGGAACCAATCGGCTTGAGAGATACCACGGGCATCAAACAGATCGGAGGGAAATGGTATGACGAAGCGCCATGGGGGTATGTGGGCAGCAAGATCGGCTCGATCATCGAGAAATATGATATTCTGGGTGATTTCCTCATGTCAGGCGGCGGCCGGGGCCAGGATCATTCCCGCTACTGGGGCATCAGCTTGGCCGGCGATTTCGTCTCTCAAGTGAACAAACATAATGAGATCAAAACTGGATTTAGTTTTGATTACACCTTTTTTAAAGAACGGCGAGAGATCAATCATGGGCAAACCACCCAGCCCTTTGAGGAGGCTCCATGGAACTGGTGGTATTACAACGAGTCGCCGATTAAAATTGGCGCTTACGTCCAAGATAAGCTGGAGTACCAAGGCATGATTGCTAACATGGGCCTACGGCTGGATTATTTGAAAGCAGGCACGCCTCCGTATAATCTCGATCCGCTTTTTATTTTTTCTGAACTCCCATACACTCTGCAGAATTGGCGAGCCAATGGGAATAGCTTCTCAAAATTTACGACAGATGAGCCAGATTATAAGCTCTATTTTAGTCCGCGATTGGGAATTTCGCATCCCGTCACAGCGACCAGCAAAATCTTTTTCAACTATGGTCATTTCTATCAACCCCCTGTAACGGATCAACTATACACGGTGAAGCCCTATTCTCGTGGAGCAACGATTCCGAATATTGGCGCTGAGTGGCCTCGCACCATTTCGTACGAGATCGGCATCGAGCAAAGCGTTGCCAACGATATTCTCATCCACTTCATGGGATATTACAAGGATGTGGCCAACCAACTCAGTCAGCAAAATATCGTCTCGATAGATGGCGAGAATGATATTGAAACCTGGAATAACAACAGCTACGCCGATATTCGGGGTCTGGAGCTGAAAATCGAAAAACGGGTCGGTCAATGGTGGTATGGTTGGGTCAACATGGATTACATGGTGAAAAGCACTGGTTATACAGGTCTTCGCTATATCTATGAAGATCGACAGAAAGCCAAGCAACAGCGAGAGCGAACGACCCAAGTGCGGAATAATCCTGTTCCATCGGTCACAGCCAATATCACTTTTCGAACTCCTGAAACTTTTGGGCCCAAGGTCTTCGGCCACAATGTCTTTGGCAATTGGCGGCTGAACATTTTACAAGAATGGACTGATGGTGGCAAAGAGCTACTGAATCCCGAAGCCCTTCTGAGCGAGCAGCATTATGCCGAAGTGATCGATTGGTGGAACACGGACATGCAGGTGGAGAAGCGTTTCAATATTGGCAAATCCCGAGTGGGATTCTTTGTGGAAATTAAAAATCTCTTTAACTACAAAGGATTCCCCAGCCCGTTGTACTGGAACAAGTATGTTGACTCGCTCCATTTCCCGTGGGAAACGGGTGATCAAAAAGGCAACGACAAATTAGGCGAATCAGGCAAAGATTACATCGACCTGGGCTGGAACACCTGGGCTCATTTTATCAATCCCAGGGATGTGTTCTTTGGATTGAGGGTACAGTTCTGAGTCGGTTATTGGGTAATTAGGTAATTGGGGAATTGGGTTGTTGGGTAATGTTGAATATCCATCACATTTACTTAATTACCTTCTTAAATCTTGTGATAAAAAATTGAGTAATCCGTTTAAAATAAGACGAATTTGAAGGAGGTACAGGCTAATGAAGCTTTTTAAACCTCAACTATCCATAGCGATTGCCGTGATTTGTTGGGCGCTGATGTTTCAGGTGAGTTCGAGCCTGGCTCAGTCTCGAACCCATAATCTCGGCGACTACAAATTGCGGATCGATGCGGTTGATTACATCAATACTAATGAGGTCGATCCCACAGGCGAATGGCCCCAGGATCATTTTCGCTACGCTACCATTGTGTTTTACAACAGCGGCCATGCCATCGGCAAATGGATCGACTCCACAGGGACAGAGCATGTCAAGGAGGATAATCTCTACCCTGTTTCTTATAATCAAACTGAGCCTTACGGAATCAAAGAATATCGCAGGCATAAACCACCAGAGGTCTGGGTCTACGCCAATGGTGAAATGCAATTATCATCGCGAAGATTTAACGGTATCATCGATCCTAATCTTCCATCTGATCAAATGATCGAGTTGCATTATAAATCTTACCCAGGGTTCGAGGTCACCAAGCGGTCCTATTCTTATTCGAATCCCAATCATGACGATTATGTGATCCATGTTTGCAAATACAAATGCACCTTTGATTGGGATCAGGATCCACAACCTGATACCGATCCCACCCAAACCTTGCAGGATGTCTATTTTATCATCGGATATAGTTTTCAAACTGCCGAGGGAACTTGGATCACTTACTCCCGGTGGTATGAGGAGGCAAAAGACGACTGGGCGACTTATGAGATGTATACGCCCAAGCTGGTGAGCGGCGGCAGGCCGTTGGCCATCTCCTACTGCTGGGATGGAGATCATCCTGAGATCACAGAGTTCGAAGAAGGTGGAAGGGAATTCGACGATACTGGTGATCCTCGGTTCGCAATTGGTGAGGGGGGTGCAACTCCGCTGCCGTCTGCTGAATTCATTTCTACAGCCTATGCGGGTTTCGCTGCTTTGCATGTCGACAAATCGCCATTTGATCACTCCGACGACTGGAACCAGCCAATTTCGATCATGGGCAATATGAATATCTATAATGTCTGGGATTCTGATTTCCCAGGCTTTGCTACGGTTTGGGATTGGGCGGCTTCAGGCATCAAACAGACGGTTGAAGATCAATCGGGCTGGCCTGATGATGCCATGGCCCAAGAGGATGAATTTCCGTTCCAATCTTTTGGTCCTTACAATTTTAAATTAGGCGATTCCATCACCATTGTTTACGTCACGGCAGCCAATGGTATCTCCCGAAAATTAGCAATCGAGAAAGGGCTGGAGTGGCGGGACTGGTATCGGGGTGTGGAAGGCGCAACCTTCGATGATGTAGCAAAGAATGCTTTGCTGGCTACCGGCAGAGATTCATTGTTCCAGACCATCGATCGAGCGTTATGGGCCTGGAATCGCAATCTCGATATTCCTGATCCATTGCCTGCTCCCGATCTCACAGTCAGATCTGGCCCGAATGTCATTTACCTGGAATGGGAAGACCTCTCCAATGAGGGAGACCCCGACACAGGGGTACCCGATCTGGATCACTATGTGATCTATCGGAAGCAGGGTAATTTTCTGGTGGACGAATACAACGAGCTGAGAGCTGATGGTGTTCATCTCTTGTGGGAACCGATTGCCGTGGTGCCCAAGACGCAGCACAGCTATGTCGATTCCAATGTCGTGCGTGGCGAGGCCTATCATTATGCAGTCACCGCGGTCGACAACGGCTCGCAAAATAAAGATGGCCTGTTCCCTGGTCAACCCCTGGAGAGCTCGAGATATGCCAATCGTTCTGAATTGCCTGCTTTTGCCTTTGAACCAGGTAGGGCGGATGCCAAATCCGTTCGCATCGTACCCAATCCTTACATCGTTCGTGCTGGCGAATTCAATTTCACGGGCGACGACAATCGATTGCTGTTCGTCAACCTGCCTGCTTATTGCACGCTCCGCATCTACACAGTCACAGGCGATTTGATCAAGACGATTCAACATACCAGCGGCAGCGCCGATGAAAGCTGGGACCAGGTGACCGAGTCCAATCAATTGATCGCCAGCGGTGTTTACATTTTGCAGATTGATAATGCCAAGGATATTGATCAAAATCCAGTGGCGGGTAGCATCGAAAAATTTGTCATCGTTAGATAGTCTTGAAGCGATCTGTCATTCCGAACGAAGTGAGGAATCTTTTGATGCACGGAATTTTGATCATTACCACTCAGATTTCTCGTCACTTCGTTCCTCGAAATGACACAAATAAAAAATTCTTAAAATGAAAATGTCATTCCGAACGGAGTGAGGAATCTGTTGATGTATCAAATTCTGAGTAATATTATAGCTAGATTTCTCGTCGCTTCGCTTCTCGAAATGACACGATTGAGAAATTGTTAAATTGAACATGTCATTCCGAAAGAAGTGAGGGATCTGTCGATGTATCAAAATCTCAGTAATATCATAGCCAGATTTCTCGTCACTTCGTTCCTCGAAATGACACAAATAAAAAATTCTTAAAATGAAAATGTCATTCCGAACGGAGTGAGGAATCTGTCAGTGCACCAAATGATGATTAGTAGCTTAGCCAGATTTCTCGTCTCCGCCAACTGGCGGATCCTCGAAATGACAATAACTAAAGAATGCAGACAGCACAACTGTCAGGAGGTCTGATATGAATAAATCAGGGAAATTAGTCCCCTTAATCATAATGGTTTTGCTCTTCACTTTGCCAGCGCACGCTGGTGGCGTGAAGAAGATCGCCCAGACGGGCATGAAATGGCTATCCATTCCCGTCGGCGCCAGGGCGACAGCACTGGGCGGTGCTTACACGGCGCTGGTCAACGATGCCAGCTCCATCTTCTGGAATCCAGCAGGCATGGCGCTGGCTGAGGGGCGGCACATCTTTCTGAGCCAGAATCGCTGGATCGCCGATATCACCATCAATGCAGGCGCACTGGTTTACAATGCGGATGACTGGGGTGTCTTCGGCGCCAGCTTCTCGGCTGTGGATTGGGGTACCATTCACGGCACCCAGCGAGCTTCTACGGCCACAGGATTTGTGGAAACTGGCGATTTCTCGCCGACCGATTGGGCGCTGGGCGTCAGCTATGCCCGTCGCATGTCAACCCAGTTTTCCTTCGGCGCCAATGTCAAGTTTGTTCATGAAAAATTGGGCGAAACGCTGGAAGGCACCTTTGACAGTCCCAGAACATTTTCGGCAGAGATGAGCCTGGTGGCGTTTGATATCGGGACCCTGTATTACACGGGCTTCAAAGACCTGCGCTTCGGCATGAGCCTGCAGAATTTTTCGCAAGAAAAAGCCTATCGTGCCGAGTCGTTCCCCCTGCCGTTGACATTCAAGTTCGGTCTGGCCATGAATGTCTTCAATCTGTGGATGGACCAGCAGGATCACAATCTTACCGTAGCCATCGATGCCCTCCATCCTCGGGATTATTCAGAACGGCTCCATTTCGGCTGCGAGTATAGCTTCAAAAATATCCTTTTCCTCAGAGGGGGGTATAAGACCAATTACGATGAGGAGGATTTGGCATTTGGAGCAGGCTTGCTATTCAACATTAGTGGCATGGGCGTCGGCTTAGATTACAGCTATCTCCAATTCAAAAATTTCGATGCCGTGCATACGTTCTCGTTTGATTTTAAATTTTGAGCTTTTGACAGGATCAACAGGATTGACTGGATAAAATTAATCAAACATCCCCCTAAATCCCCTACAATACGGATACTTCCTTTGGTCGCTTCAAAGGGGGACTTGATAGAGGCATTCCCCCCTTTGAAGGGGGGCCAGGGGGGATGTCAATTTGATGGAGTTCAGAACCGTAATTCAGTCATTCCTGTCCACACAATAATTAGGCTTGATTATTCAAAATTAATTGAATGAAATGGAGGATTGACAAATGAAATACAAATTTTTGTCGGTCATACTCGGCCTGCCTCTCCTGGCCTGGTTGATTTTTGTCGCCTGTGAGGCGCCGAATCAACCGACATTCACGGCAGCAAATGATCCCAACCCGACAGGATTGCCTGCGGCGCAGCTCACCTCCATCAATCCTACCGAAGGGTATCTCAAAGATATTGTCACGATCACTGGAAGCGGTTTCAATCCAACGCCTGCGTTCAACCTGGTGGCGTTTGGCAAAAAAACAGGAACAATCATCTCAGCCAGTCCTACTGAATTGGTCGTTCAGACGCCAAACATCGCTGATGCAACCGTGCCCGTCAAGGTCGCCATCAAAGGCTCGGAGTTCTGGAGCAATGCATTGGAATTTACCTTCAAACCGACCCTGGCAGTGATCGACGAGGAGATCGTCTGGCCCAACGGTGTTGATGTGGATAACGAGGGAAATGTCTATGTCGGCTCCGCTGCTGACCATATCATTTATAAAATTAGCCCTGACGGCGTCAAAACAGAGTTTGTTACAGATATTCCAATCAGCGGGGCAATTCGATTCGGCGCTCAAAATTATCTGTACGTCTGCCTCCATCACGACAGCAAAATCGTGCGCATCTCTCCTGATGGCTCATCCATCGAAGATGTTGTGGAAGTGCCCGACCCTGTATATTTTGATTGGGATGCGAATGGCAATATGTACATCTGCGCCAACGATTCAGGCATCGTGCGACTTGATAAGAGCGGCGCCCTTACAGCCGTTGCTGATTTAAGTACGCCCAAAAGCTGCCGTGTGTTTGGCGATCATCTCTACGTCACCAATATCTGGGACGGCCAAATCGTGCGCTTCGAGATCACAGCCGATGGCTTGAGCAATGAGGAAATTGTTTATGAAGGCACCGCCCCTGTCGGCATCGAATTTGATGTCGAAGGCACCATGTATTTCACCGAAGCCTGGGAGACGAGCCTTTATACCAAAAAGCAGGACGGCACCGAGGAAGTTCTGTATGAAGGCGAGTTATTGACACCCATGCGTTATATCACTTTCAACAAGAAAACCATGTACATCGTTTACCCTGGCTGGGGAGATGTTGGCACGGTGATGAAGGCGTATATTGGTGTCGAGCAAGCGCCGAGATATTAGGGGATTGGGTAATTGGGTAATTGGTTAAAGGTGTTATTGGTAAGTTCGGTGATTGCGTCTAAAGGATAATTTTTAAAAAAGTCCTTTCGAGCGCACTGTGTGTGAAATCTACTGATTTTTCTGTCATTCCGAACGGATCCGCCAGTTAGCGGAGGAGTGAGGAATCTGAACATTAAAACAGGTTATCGTTCTACACAGATTCCTCACTGCGTTCGGAATGACAGGTTTCCACATTTTGCAGAAGTGTATATCTTAATAGAAATCGGAGCAAGGATGAGACGAATGAATTGGTGCCGCTTTACAGTTTTCATGATATCAGTCATTTTGCTATTGAATCAACAATTGCATTCCCAGAGCAAAGGCGGCCGCTGGCAATTTGAAAACAACGGCTTCGATACCGCAGACTGGGACACAGCAGATGATCAGGGCGAGTTGCAAGGCGCTGCTACCTATAGCAGCTCCGAGCCGCTTCAAGAAGGGGCGGCCTATCTCTGGCTGGACAGCACCAATAAATATGACTTTTTTAAAATCAAGGATAGCAAAGATCTGGATTTCGATAACGAAGACATCGGCATTTCCGCCTGGATTTATCCGCTGATCCTGGGCGATGATGTCCATTGGATTTTGAACAAGGGCGATCAATTCCCCATCATCAAAACGACGAATTATTCGCTGCGCATTTCCAAAAATAAAAAGCTGGAGTTCCTCATTCGAGACGCCAATAATCAAGCGCAATCCGTGGCGTCTAATTTCGAGATCCCAATCAATCAATGGACCTTTGTGGCGGTATTTTATGATTTCAGCAACCACAAAGTCTATATGTGGAATGAGGTGAGTTCGAATCCCAGAGACACGTTGGATTTCAATCAGAACTTTTTCTCCAATAACGATCCGCTGGCCATTGGCTCATGGTACGCCAGCAATCCCGCCGCCCCGTCGATCAAGGATTTTGAGGGGCGAATCGATGACGTCCGCATCAGTGGCAGGCTGGAGGATATTTTGCCCGCTCCATCAGCAGTGGCCATTCACGATGATCAGCCTGAAGTGACCATGCCGAAAGATATCGCCATTTATCCCAATCCAGTGAGCCTTTCGCAAGGGGCAGAGTTTGTGACTTTTCAATTCAACTCGCCTCAAGCCAATTTTCAGACAATTCAAATTTTTGATGTTCTGGGTCGAGAAGTTTTTAGGGGATCGATACCCGATCAGCAAGCAATTTTTAGATGGAATTTGAAGGATCAGGCTGGTGGATTTCTGAGGGCGGGAGTGTATTTTTTGAGAATTAAAACGGATAATAAATTTTATGTCAAGAAGTTTTTGGTGATAAACTAAAGTCACATTCTTTTGTTTGGGTTGTATTGTCAATCCGAACAGATCCATCGGGACGACTGGCGGACGGTTCGGAATGACAAGTGAAGCCTTGTCATTCCGAACGTAGCGCAGCGAAGTGAGGAATCTGGCTGTTCAACCAGGCTGGTGGATCACCAGATTCCTCACTCCGTTCGGAATGACAGGCAAGGATGTGTCATTTCGACCCGCCAGTTGGCGGAGGAATGAGGAATCTGGTTCTTAAAACGAATTGAAGGATTCCCAGATTCCTCTCCGCCAGTCGGCGGATCGGAATGACGAGTAAGACCGTGTCATTCCGAACGGAGCGCAGCGGAGTGAGGAATCTGGAGGTTACAATCGGTTCGTGGTCTATCCAGATTCCTCGCTACGCTCGGAATGACATTTGACGCCATGTCATTTCGAACATTGAAAGAAATCTGATTGTGAAAAAATTATTGTTACCTAGATTCCTCACTCCGTTCGGAATGACCCAAATATTTTTTTTATTGGGGAATAACAAACAAA
>JAPDPQ010000061.1 GCA_034506395.1 candidate division KSB1 bacterium
GTACTCTCTGATCCTCACGGCAACGATAGCGACCATGGTGCTCACGCCGTTCGTTTCGGGTCTGGCGGCGCCGTTGTATTCGCTCAAGAAAAAATTTTTCAAGCATGAACCGCTGGATACCATCAACCTGCCTGAAACAGGCTTGTCCAATCACGTAGTCATTGCTGGCGGCGGTCGAGTGGGCTATCATATCGCCAAAATTTTGCAGCGTATGGCGCTGTCATTCGTTATCATCGAGCAGGATTTTCGGCGGGTGGAACTGCTGAAGGTTGAAGGATTTCCCATCGTCTATGGCGATGCCAGCCAGGAGGTGGTGCTCAACGCTGCCCACATCCAGCGCGCCAGCTTGCTATTGCTCACTGTACCATCAGTGGTGATTTCGCAAGCGATTACCGATCGTATTCGCGCGATCAATCCGCAATTGCACATTGTCGCTAGAGCTATCAACGAGGACCATACCAAGGAATTACATCAGCGAGGAGTTTACGAGGTAGTACAGCCCGAATTCGAAGCCAGTCTGGAGTTTACCCGCCAGGCGCTGTTGCATCTGAACGTGTCGATCAAAGAGATTCAGCAACTCACCGACGCCATTCGGCGAGAAATGTACGCCCCACTGTACGAGAGCAATTATTCTTATCGTACCATCACACAACTGCAAAGCGCCTGCAACCTGATCGATCTGAACTGGGTGACCATTGATGAAGGGAGTCCTGTGATCGGACGAACTATTCGGGAGTTGCAAATTCGGAAGCGAACGGGCGTGTCCGTTGTCGCCGTTTTGCGAGATGGATCGTTACTGATGAATCCTGATCCTGATTTTCGGTTTGAAAAGGATGATCTGGTTGGTGTGGTCTCGGAGCCGCCGCAGTTGGCAGAATTTTTAGATTTGACTGCCTCACCTTCGTTTTAAGAAAGGACCGGCATTGGCTTAAATTATCGCTGAACCAGAACCAACACGCAGACCACTAC
This sequence comes from candidate division KSB1 bacterium, assembly GCA_034506395.1. Lineage (NCBI taxonomy): Bacteria > Pseudomonadati > Candidatus Zhuqueibacterota bacterium. Next base: position 970 of record JAPDPQ010000061.1, read on the forward strand.
TCTAAGGGTCATCTGGAGGCAGAAGACGCGGGTCTTTTATTTCGTTAGTGATCGTGAAGGCGACGGTGACGGGGATGGTGTTGGGGGGGGCATGTGCCCCAATCAATGAAATCTACTTTCGAACAAGTGCATTGTTCTTTTTATGGGACGTCAGATGATGAGTCTATTTTAATTTTCTCAAGCAAGCGGTTCAGATGCTCATTGTCTTTTTCGGCATCTCTATGGCCAATTGCCTGTTCGTAATCAACAGTTATTTTCATAACCTCAACTGCCTGCTGCAAATCGCCTAATTTTTCATACGCTATGCCTAACTTCCATAAGGTGCAGGATTCAAGACGTTGATCTTGAATTTTCTTGAAAATTCCTATTGCTTGTTCCAGATAGGAAATGGCTTCTTTAGTATTTCCAGCATCTAACAAAGCTTGACCAATATTTCCCAGCGAAATCCCTTCGCGACGAGTATCTTTATTATTCCGATGGATTGTCAATGCCTGTTCAAAAATACTCGTTGCTTGCTCTATTTCGCCCAGTTTAACGTAGACATTTCCCAGATTGTTGAGCGTAATACCGATACTACGTTGATCGTCCATCTCGCTGGCAAGTTCTAAGCGTTTGCTAAAATAATCAATTGCTTTATTTAAATCACCTAATTCTGCATACGCCAGTCCAATATTTCCCAGAGCGTTGCTTTCACCTAAACGATGTCGCAATTGACGAACCAGCATTAATTGTGCTCCGAACATTTCAACGGCTTTGTGATAATTCCCTAAGCGATAAAAAATTAGACCCAGATTACCCAGAGAATTTGATTCTCCCTTGGCATTATTTATTTTCCTGAATATAACCATCGCTTGCGTATGGTAATCTTTAGCACGATTTAGTTCACCAAGATGAGCATATGTCAATCCTAAATTGTTGAGCCTCATAGCAATTTTTCGTTGATCACCTGATTTCTGGCTCAATTCAAGAACACGATGGTGCAATGGAATTGCCTTCTTCATTTCGCCCAAATCCGTATAGGCTAACGCCAGGTTGCTAAGGGCGGATTCCAGCCCATTTTGATCATTAATCTCTTCTGCGATCTTTAAATTTTGTTCATATAATTCAATGGCTTTTTCGAGCTCCCCTCTGCGATGATAAATTGTGCCAATATTGCAAAGGGCATTTCCTTTCCCTTTTAGATCATGAATTTGCTCATGAATTTTTAGCGCTTGCTGTTGAATAGTTAATGCCTGATCCAATTCGCCCAAATTGACCAAACCTAATCCAATCTTTCCAAGTGAATCCGCTTCAGCGTGTTTGTTGTCAGTTATTTGAGCTGCGCGGACGCTTTTTTCACCCCAGTGAATGATTTCCTGCCAGCGACTACTCCGATCAAAAAAATGTTGAAAAGTTTGAAAATAGCTAATCATAAGCTGTGGTTTAAATACTCTGTCGCTTAACCATTGCCAGGCGCGTTCAATTTGTAAATATTCTTGTTCAAACCAATCTAAATTAAAAAAATGATATTGAGCGCGATATAGGTAATAACGCGCATGTCGCTCATTGATTTGATCTAACTTCATAAATTTACAGTTGTGTTGTTTGCCAATCTTTCAATTTCATTTTAACTCTTTCCGCATTGGGATCATCGATATCTTGATATATTTCAAGAGCGGTTTTGGCTAACCTACACGCTTTTTCAACTTCGCCCCGCTCAAAATGAATTAAGCTTAAATTAAAACTTACTCCCGCCTCCGATCGTCGATCTTGAAGCTGCCTGGCAAGTTGAAGATGCTCCTGATAGCATAAAATCGCATTTTCAAAATCGCCCAATGTGGCATAAATATTTCCCAGATTCCCCAGATCATGTCCCTCGCTGCGCCGATCACCAAGCTGCCGACTAATGAAAAGTGCCTGTTGATGATATTCGATGGCTTTTTGCAAATGGCCAAGTAAATAATAGACATTTCCCAGATTACCCAGCGCCCGGCCTTTACTTTTTTGATTTCCCGTTTCATCACAAATTTCGATAGCTTTATGAAAATATTTCAAAGCGAGTTTCATCTTTCCCAGATCTTGATAAGCCAATCCCAGATTTACTAATTTATTTGGCTCGGTGAAATGATTTTTGGGTTCACGGCAGATACACAATGATTTTTGATAATAACGAATCGCTCTGGTCGTTTCTCCCAAACACGCATAGGCAATGCCCAGGTTATTTAAAACCAGACTCTCTTCCTGGCGATCTTGTAGTTTTCTGAAAATCCTTAATGCCGTTTCATAAAACATAATCGCTTTATTGGTTTGCCCAAGACTTTCGTAAGCATTACCCAACCCCGCAGCATAAGCAGCTTGTATTCGTTTATCATTGAAGCGCCGCGCCGCAGCCAATCCCTGCTCCAGCCATTGAATGCGATCTGTGGGATGGAGTCGCAAAGCTAATATATAAGTGCCTGCATTGGGAAAATCATGACAGAATTGAGCAGCTACGGGATCGTCTTTTTGATGGGTCACCGCCCAGGACCAGGTTGATTGAATTTGTTCCCAATTTTGATCAAATAAAAGTAAGCCATTACGCAGATCTTCCCCGCCTTTGATATACAGCTTATCCGCTTTGATGAGCATTGCACCATAATAATGAGCAAGGCGGATAAATGTCTCACGATATCTCGGCATTAAAAATAAACCTCATTCTTTCAGCCATTCGGCCAATTGTTTTTTGATTAAAGCGAGCTCGGGATATTCACGCGTGTCATAAATCTCCAGTGCCTTGTTCCCAAATTCAATCGCTTTTTGGCGATCTCCTTGCTCAGAATAAACCAGAGCTAAATTCCAGAGCGCCGCACCTTGACCCCGAACATAATTTGCCAGTCCTGCCAGCTTGAATTGCTGTTCATATAAGCATTGTGCCCGACGATATTTGTGCCATAATTGATAAACAGTTCCTTGAATTCCCAGCACATTGACCAGAGTCGCCGAATCCTTGATATTGCGGGCGATCCGATATGCCTTAAGCGAAAGCATTAAAGCCAGTTGAACATCATCTGATTTAAGAAAAACAGAGCTTAAATTTAACAGCGTATGTCCCAGATGAGTTTGGTCATTAATTTGTTGGAATATTGTTAATGCTTCTTGATAATCTGTGGCAGCATCTTTTAGATCGCCCAGATTCTCACAGACGAAGCCAAGATTTCCCAGCGCGATGGCACGGTTACGCGCATTTTCCATTGCAGTCGCCAGGTGCAAAGCCTCGTCAAAATAATCCCTCGCCTGGTGATAGTTTCCTAAATTTAAATAGACTCTACCAATGTTGGAAACACAATGAAATTCAATATCTTGATCGCCGATGTTTCGTGCGATTAACAGTGCCTCCTTGAACCAGTTTTGCGCCTGATGAAATTGCCCTATTTCCAGATAGGCGATGCCAATATCCGCCAGCAAAGTTGCTTCGGCACGCTTGTTTTTAATCTCGCGGATAATGCGAAGGGCTTGTTGATATAAGTCAATGGCCTCGTTTAAGCGTCTCGAAGTAACCAGTATACTTCCCATTCCTACAAGGGCGTTACCCTGACTTCTTCGATCATTAATATGACGGGAAAGCTGCAAAGCCTGTTCGAACTGTTGCATCGCATCTTCAGCTTGGCCCATCAATAGATAAGCGTTTCCCAGATTTATATGGACAACTACTACTCCTTTTTGGTCATTTACACTGGTTAATTTTTCCAAAGCGGGGAGGAAATAATCCACTGCTTGCGGGAGCTGACCAAGATCGAGATAAGCGAGTCCCAGATTGGCCAGATGTGCGCCTTCAGCCGCGGTATGATTCAACTGCTGCGATACAGCGAGGGCCGCTTTTCGCCATTCAATCCGCTGTAATGGATGCTGATACAACAACAGAATTTGTGTGCCTGCATCAGGATAATCGACTGTCAATTCTGCAGCCTTTGGATTAGATCTGGAGTTTTTCGCCGCCCAGGCCTGTCCCAGCTTGATGTTTTCCCAATCTTCGATAATCAATTTGAGTGCTGTTGCAATATTCTCGCCGCCGCGCAAGTACATTTTATTAAGCTGGTCAAGCCGTAGGACAAAATAAATCGCATGACGGAGTTGAATGTCGAAATATTTATGCATATCTTTTTTAGGTTTTACAAAACAGGCTTTAAAAGGACGTATTTTTTAACCGTTCAACCTGGCTCGTAATTTTTCAATCATCCCTTCATGTCTCAATACATCAGGATGATTCACACTGCGTTCGTACTCCAGGCCAATTTGCATGCAATCTATTGCTTTGTCTAACATCTGCCGTCCTTCGTAAACTATGCCCAGATGCCAATTGATCTTAGCTATAGATTGACGATCACCCAGCTCTGTCATGATATTAAGCGCATTGGTCAGAGCCTTTAATGATTGTTCCCAGTTGCCTTTTAGCAGTTCCAATGATCCGATATTATAAAGCCAGATCGCTTCGTTCCTCCGATCCTGCCATTTTCTGGCAAGTGTTAAAGCCCTGCCATAATATTTTTCTGCCTGCTGGAATTTTCCTCTATTAGCATACATGAATCCGATATTGCCTATAACAATTCCGACTCCCTTCTGATCACCCAAATCTTTTGCTAATTTTAGTGCCTGTCGATAATAAGAAAATGCTCGTTTATTTTTCTTCTGATAAACATAAGCTGTGCCCAGATTCGTCAACCAGTTGAGTATATTCTCCCGATCATTTATTTGTCGAGCAAGAGCCAAAGCTTTTTTTAAATGAACAACCGCCTTGCTCCACTCGGCGACGTCCATATAAATATTAGCCAGATTTCCCCGATGAGTTACCTGCAATGGTCCATGGTCAGTCTCAATGGCCAATTGTAGCGCTTTCAGATAATATTTCTTGGCTTTGATCAGATCACCTTTATTGGCAAATGCATTGCCAAGATTGCCCAAATGAATACTCTGTTCGATGGGATTGCCAATCATATGAGCGATTTTAAGAGCCCTTTTGAAACAATCGATCGCCTTGCCAGTTTTGCCAATTATCAGGTAAATCGTACCCAGGTTAGCAACGCCTGCTGCAAAGCCAATTTTATTATTTGTTTTCATGGCGATTGCCAGAGCTTGACGATATGCTTTAAAGGCTTTTTTAATTTGCCCTTTCGTTTTATAGATATTGCCCAGAGTATAAAGATGTTCTTCTTCGGCTGGCAGATATCCAAAATTTTTATCGATACCCAGAGCCTCTTTGCATAGCACCTCAGCTTTTTCAAATTCGCATCGATATTCGAAAGCTTCAGCCAGACTCCCCAGGCAAATGCTTTCCTGATAATGATCATTTACCTCGCGCGCCAATGATAATGCCTGCTCAAAATAATTAATAGCCATCTGACACTGACCTTTTTTAAGCTCAATGATCCCTAGATTTCTTAAATCGATGCTCATCCAGCGGCGTTCACCCATCTTTTGATCTATCATCAATGCCTGTTGATAATATTCAATGGCTTTGGTAAAATCTCCCAGGCGCCAATAAACATTAGCGAGATTATGGATATCTGCACTAATACCTCTCCAGTCCCCAATTCTGGTAGCGATCTCAATAGACTCTAAATATAATTTAATCGCATTTCTGTACTCGCCCAATTCTGCATAGACACTGGCAAGGTTCCCCAGCCAATTGGCAACATTATAATCGTCCTTTAATTCTAGTGCAATTGAAAGAGCTGTTTCATAATAGCCAATAGCTGCCTTAAAATCCCCCAGATCAGCCAGGACATTCCCTAAATTTCCTGATCGAATTCCTTCTAGATCGCGTTTATTCAGACGCTTTGCTGCTTCAAGAGCGCTTCGCAACCAGTGGACATTTTTCTCTGGATGCAATCGAAGTGAAATCACATGAGATCCCGCATCTGGAAAAACCAGACATAACATCGCTGCTTCATGATCATTATTAGCATGAAATTCTGCCCATTGCTGTGCAAGTTCAATGTTATCCCATTCTAAATCGAGCGATTTTAGCGCTAAAGCGATTTTTTCGCCACCTTCTAAAAATAGGGCATTTATTTTTCGCAAGCATTGCCCAAAATATTGGGCATGGATCAATTCTATTTTGAATTTTTGAGGCATAGTTAAGAATTTTAAAACAAACGATTCAAATATTCCAGATGTCGCCTTACTCTCAGCGCTGTAGGATCTTTGATCGAGCTAAAAATTTCTAATGCCCTCGCCGCATAAGACCTGGCTTGAGGAAGATCGCCAAGCTGCTGCATGATCAAGCTCAAATTTGCCAGAACATTTCCTTCTCCCCGATGATCCCCAATTTCCTGCATCAGCGTCAGGGACCTCTTATAGCAATGAAGGGCTTGATCAAAATTCTTAGTCTGGCTATGGATATTACCTAAATTGCTTAGAGCATAAGCTTCACCGCGTCGGTCTCCGATTTCTTGAGCGATAATTATCCGTTTTTCAAGACATTCTCGAGCTTTTTGTGGCTTATTTGATCGGGCGTAACACACGCCCAGATTATTCCAGGCCTGGCCTTCAGAATGACGGTCACCAATCTTCTGGGCGATTTCAAGTTGTTGTTCATGATGGAGGATGGCCTCGGATATATCATTTAGCTCTTGATATAACGTTCCCAAATTACCCAGCACCTGACATTCCCCCTGACGATAGCCTGTTTCTCTGGTGAGCCTGAGAGCCTCAGATAAAAAGCGTAATGCCCGTGGATAATCCTGCTTGCGCTGATAGGCAATTCCCAGATTGCCCAGTGCTATCGCTTCGCCATGATGATCTTTGATCTCACGCGTAATTTCTAACCGCTGCTCAAAACAGGCAACCGCTTGTTCCCAATTGTCTGAATCCAGATAGCAAGTACCAAGATTACTTAGAGACTGACCTTCAGCCGCACGATCCCCTGTCTCCCGAGCAATCATCAATTCTTGTTCATAGCATTTCCGTGCGTGAACCAAATCACTAATCTCGCAATGAGCATTCGCAAGATTCCCTAAAGCGATGCCTTCATCGACGTAGCTATGCGTATGTTTAGCGAATTCCAGAAATTTTTGATAATGTTCCATTGCCTGATAAAACTTGCCCTGGACATAATAATCATTGCCTAAATGATTGTGTGCGTGTCCGATTTCAGAATAAAAATGGTTTTCGCTGGCGAGCGATAAAGTGTATTGATGAATTGAAATGGCCTCGTCAATCTGGCCTAATTTTCGATACACTTCGCCAAGGAGGTTAAGAAAAATGCATTGGTTGGTCCAGTCATTGGTCTGTCGAAAAATTGCTAACGCTTGTTCAATGCTATTGATTGCTTCGTGATTGCGCCCTAAATCAAACTCTGAGGTACCACGATGTCCGTAACACAGCCCTTCGAAATTGCGCCAGCCATAGCTTTGGGAAATCTCAATTGCAGCATCGAGCCATTCGATAATTTTCAAAGGCGGTAGATATCCTTTCAGCAGATAGTAACCTGACGTCGCAAATTGACAGCACAATCTTGCAGCCTCCTTATTTGATTTAGCCTGATTCACGGTCCAGGCCTGACCTGCTTGAATGTTAGCCCATTCCTCTCCCAATAAGTTTAAAGCTGCTATAATTTGGGCTTTTCCCTGTTGATATAATTCATTGGCTTTTGAAAGGAGCGACACATAATAGTTCGCATGTCGTAGCTGTGCTTCATGTAGCCTGTGCATCATCCTTGGTTACCTTTTTAAAAATGTATTGAAAAAATTATGCAGGGATTGTTCGCTTTTAAAAGCATGATCTATGGGATTTGATGCTACTTTTATCCCCTGTGATGATGATTGAATGATTGGCACTTCCTCCAATCGCTACGCTTTTTTCTCCAGAAGCAATGGTTATTGTCCCAGCTCGCTGCCCTGCGGCGACCAATTGCTCAATTTCCTGGGCTAATACGGGATCTGCGCCAAGCAATTTTTCTAATTGTACTCGAAAAGAGATTTGTGCGTCTTGGGCATCAGGTTTTTGGGCGACATCTTTCACCGCCTTTAGCGCGGTGGGACTGGCTTTGAGTTTTTGAAACAGCCTCCCCCAGAGTTGTTTAGCATGATCCCAGGTATCCTCGCCGAATTTATTGATGGCACCTTCGGCGGCTCGTTCACCGACTTGCATCAAGTAAGGCAAAATTGGGGCGAGGAAGGCGGTGATGGTTTGAACCAAAGTCGTTAGTTCCATAGTTTGACCCCATTATTATTATTCCTTCGCTATGCTATTGTCCGTCCAGCACTTCTGGCACTTTTGGGCAAGAATTCAGCTATCTCAAAATGCTATGACCTAAATTTACAAGTTGCGGTTTGGCTGCGCTGAGATTTGATTATCTGAAACTCAATTTTGAAAATAGGGCATTTATTCCTCGCACAACGACCTCGCATGCGCCACCAGCAACGCGTGCATCTGGAATCTGCTACCGACTGGCTCTAATAATCCCCGATTAACCAATTCCCGCACAATGGGGCGGGCATCCTCCACCTGCCAGACAAATTTCATGGCGTTGATGTCAAAGGTGGCTGGTTTGGGAGCAAAGGCACCAAGGTAGGCAAAGCATTCTCGAGTTTGTTCATCCAACCGATCCGTGCTATTTTTAAGCAATGCTGCCACAGTGGGAATGGTTTGCGTTTCGTAGTCGATGCGGTCGGCAGGAGCCTGTTCAGAAAGAATTTTGGCCCCTGTTTCTAATTCTTTCAACAAGTCGGTTACACCCCAGCCCATGTTTGCTTCCATGTGCAGCAGGTGCCCCGCAACTCGGAGCGCTAAAGGCAAGCATTCCAGATGGCGCACCAGTTCCCTGCATTCCGCCTCATGCTGTTCAACCACGCTGGGCGCCAGAATTCGCAACAGTTTTACTGCGTTGTCTTCCGTTAATACTGGCAAATTATAGACCGCTTCTGGTTTTGGAGCCAGGGCATTGGCAACCCCGGCTTCCCGTGTGGTAATTAATAACGCACAGTCTTTGCCTCGTGCCTGTTGAAATGGTGCCGCATGCTCTACCTCCCAGACATCATCCACCAATAATAGCATTCTTTTTTTGCGAAGTAAGGCCGAGAGTTGAGCAGTTGCTTCCTTCAGCGTGGGCGTTTTTAGCAATTCATCGGTTCCCAAGGCTCGGCCCCAGGTGGCTATTTCGGAGAGGAGATGCGGTCTTTGTCCTAACGAAATCCAGAGAACGCCATCAGGAAAAGTTCTTTGAATATCGGGGTCATGCGCCACGGCGGTGGCGACCGTTGTTTTTCCCACTCCAGGCCAGCCACGCACGGTGGTTAGCACCTGCATTTCGGTAAATTCACCGCTTGTTTTATAAACGCCTAGCCGCCGCTTAAGGTCATTGAGTGCTTCTTCTCTTCCTATGACCAAATCTGGGACTGGTGGTGCACAACCAGGTTTTGGCGCAAAAAAAGTCGCTAATGCATCGCGCAAGGTATCGGCCGCATCGCCTTTGAAAATGATATTATCATTACCAACGACAATCACGGCATCCGTCACATTGCCACCGATGGCAAGAGAACGCTCACCACTGGCAAAGGTAATTTTGTTCTGGTTTAAAGCATCCAGAACCAATTGTTTATCTTTGCTCGTTCCCGTGCCCTCCGCCAATCGTTCCAGGGCAGATTTAACCGCAGTTGTATTGAACATGATTGGTTCCCCTGAATTCATTTCCCGATAACAGTTCTAATAACAATTGACATTTTCAATTACAAAATAGTACATTGATCAAGAAACATTCGTTGTTTTTACTAAACACCAATGTTTCAACTGAAACTGACTTCAATATGTGATAATAAAAACTGCTTAAGCTAAAATAACAGGTCATGAATTTGTATATAAATTAAACTTTTCAATTGAACATTGATGATTTGACGTCCAGGTTTATAGTTAAGATTAATATAAAAAACTGTTTTCCAATATTCAAGAAATTTTTCGATCAACTATTTAAAATTTATGTTTAAAAGTTAAGACGATATTTTGGTGCAAACCAGACATAAATTTCTATCTGACAGGTTTTGTAAGACCTATCTGGCAGCGGCATGGGCAAAGGACCTGCGCTGGCGCTGCTATTTGCAAAACTTGCCCTGCGCCTGCCGAATATGCTGGGGATTTGCAGTGTGATTGGTACGCAGAACACGTTGGTTTATGTTTTGCTGGTGATCATGATGGCGATGGTGACGGGGATGGTGTTTGGGAGGATGGTTTAAAAAAACTGCAGCCAATAAGATCGAGACCACTGGAGTTCATTGACTTATGTCTCTTCATAACTTCTCTCCAATAACCACTTCCAGGCAGGTTTCACATCAATTTTTCTGCCGTTCAATTCAATACTATCCTCCTGGCTATTCGTTAAAATCAATCCATGGTTCAATCCCAAAAAGTCCATCGCTTCGATTAAACCATTCATTTCTCGCTCACGATTCCAATCGGACAGCTCCCAGCAGACCTGGACCGCCTCAGTTATTTTTTCATTCGATTTGATAACGAAATCGCATTCTTCCTTCATACGAAAGTAGTAAATCGCCTTGCCCGTTTTCAGCAATTCCAAAAAAATTTGATTCTCGAACAATTTCGGTTGATTCACTTCCAGGCTCAAAATTGTCAGAAAGCCGTTATCGATGAAAAACGTTTTGCGTTCGGTCTCTCTTTGCAAAAAGGATTTCTGATAATTATTGACGTGAACTACAAAAAAGCTCTCCTCTAAAAATTGCAGGTAATCGAACAGGCTCTGTTTGCTGATGCCCACGATTTGTGAAATGCGATTTCTGAGATTCGTCACGTTGTAGCTTTTACCAATATTTTCGATCAATTTTTGGATCAACAATCGCATGCCGGTTTCCTGGCGGATGCCATGACGAACGATGATGTCCTTATAAAATACGATTTCAAAGTATTGCCGCAGCAATTCTTTTTTCAAGCCCGTTTTAATCACTTCAGGGAAGCCGCCGTACGATAAGAATTCCTGGAAGCCATTTTTGATCAGAAAGCGCTCTTTACCATAAATGGCATCTTTCGAGCAGGGGATTCCTTTGAGCTTCAAATACTCCCGAAACGAAAACGGCAGAATACGTTTGATAAAGGTTCGACCCGCCAGATGGGTGGCAATTTCGGAACTCAATAAATTGGCGTTAGAGCCAGTGACGAAAACTTTGTAATCTTGATCGATCAGGCGACGGACTTTCAGGTGCCAATTTTCTGTGTTCTGAAATTCATCGAGAAAAATGTGCGGCTTTTCATGATAGAGCTCAAAATATGCCTCAATGAATAAATCGATATCGGAGATGGGAACGATACGCTCATCTTCAAAATTGAGGAATAGAAAATGCTTCAGGCCCAGTGTCTTGATGATCTCTCTCAAGTAAGTCGTCTTACCAGAGCG
>JAPDPQ010000062.1 GCA_034506395.1 candidate division KSB1 bacterium
AAGCGATTCAATATGCCACCTCGGATCCCTATCGCTGGTCTGAAAAATTTCAACTGCTGAAGCGGGGCTATACCATTGACATCTGGGACTTCCAACCAGCCCAGGACGCTGCGGTTTGGGGCGGCGATTTCATGATGGCCAAGCCTGGAGTGACCCATTATAGCATCATGTATGGCGATAACATCGGCCTGGCGGTCGGCTGCCAATATACAGCCGAAATGCTGCGCTATGTTGGGCGAAATGAGGAAGCTGAAAAAATCGAGCGTATTGGCAAAGGAATTAAAGAACGCATCGATCAACTGAGCTGGAACGGGGCATTCTACACCCATCATGTGCCAGAAGATCCCACTTATAAACGGGACTTTGGCAACACAGACGAGTCGAAACAGGTGACCATTTCCAATGCGTATGCCATCAATCGCCGCATTGGGCATGACAAATCGGTGGCGATTATCAAAACCTACCAGAATATCGCCAAGGAAATGCCAGCCTCCTCTCCTGGCGAATGGTATATGTGCTATCCCCCGTATGAGAAGGGTTGGCATCTCGACAAATGGGAGTACATGAACGGCGGCGTTTCTTCGATCGTGGCTGGCGAAGTAGCCCATGGTGCGTTCAATCATGGTTTTGAAGATTATGGCGTGTACATTTTGCGGCGCATGGCCGAGCTGGCAAAATTATCAGGCAATCGACTTTTGTGCATCTATCGGGGGGCGCTGCCCGATCCGCCACAACGCAATTTCACGCCAATATCATTGAAAGCCATGGCCAATGCCGATATTTCTGGCCAGGGGGCAGATGGTGTTCCTGGCTGGACTGGCGAAGGGGTTAATGATCTCCATGAATTCCCAGTCGGGAATCAGATCTTCAAAGATGTCCCCTTCACCATTGTCGATCCGATAGAAAATGGACGAAAGGCTTGTTTGATCCTATCTGGTAAGTCGGGATATGTGAAACTAGCACGATTGCCAATCAAAAAGAAAGCAGCTTCCATCTATTTCTTGCATACCCAGAGCCGAGGGAGCTATCTCGGCGATATTCTGGTGCGCTATTCGGATGGTACCATGTTCAAAACCCATGTCTTGAATGGGCAAAACATCGCTAGTTGGTGGTATCCGCAGGATGGACCTTATGATGACGGAAAGCGTCCCTATTACGTAGCCTGGAAGGGCCAAAATGAAAAAAGCTTGTCGGTCGGTGTCTATATTTTCGGCCTTGACAATCCGTTTCCCGACAAGGTCATTGCCTCGCTTGATTTTGAAAGTGCAGGGACTGAGGGCTTGTGGATGGTGTTGGGCGTTACCTTGAGTGATTATCCTGTATTTTTTATGCCAGAAAAAATTTCTTTCGGTGCGCCAGATAACTGGGGCGCTGCTGCGGTAGTCTATGCCCTGCTCGAAGGATTGGCTGGCGTAAAGGACGAGGGCGTTGCTTTTAACAAAGCCCGATTGGCGCCACGCTGGTCTGTGGCTGGAGTCGATACCGTAACAACGACCGTGAAGTATCCCGCTTCTGGTGGCTATTTATCCTATGTCTATAAATTTGATCGACAGCAGAACGAGCTGCAATTGGATTTCACTGGCACCGCTGCCAATATTGCAGTTGAAATTTTGGTGGGCTCGGATCAAACCGCCACCCAGGTCGTTTTGAACGACCGACCCATCGAATTTCAAACCAGGTTGGTGGAAGCATCGAAGTACATCTGCTTTGCAACCGATCGGGTGGCTGCCAATTCGGTGAGAGTGAAATTTGACTGATAACTGTGTATTGCTTGACTATTTCCACTGTAGTTAATCGTGCTTCATTCCCCCACCTCGTTGTTCAGGAATGAAGTCAGAATTTTAAATTGAAATCGATTGCAATATCCGATAAAAGAAGACTTAAAGTTGATGAGAAAACCAATCACGCTGGCGCTAATCATTTTTGTTTTCACAGGCAACAACCTCGCCCAGCAATGGCAGAGCTTCACCACTGAGAACAGTGGATTGCCGAGCAACAACATTTTTTCGGTAGCAGTCGACAGTTTCGGCATTATCTGGTTTGGAAGCGATGCAGGTGTCACTGGCTACGATGGTTCGAACTGGCATACTTATAACAGAGCGGATTGCCTGGCCGATCTCCAGGTGAACGATTTGAAAATCATGGAACATACCGAGCTCTGGGTAGCCACTAATAATGGCGTCTCCGCCCTCGGCTTTTCATCTCTGGATGCAATTACCATGGCTACCCCCTATCGCACCAATAATACGGGTCTGCTGTCGAACAAAATCAATTCCCTCGCCATCGATCAGAATCTGGTCCGATGGTTTGCTACCGACTCTGGGGTGACAGCGTTCACTGGCCAGCATTGGATCTCGACCAAATCCCAGCATGTCGTATTGGACAATGACGTGCGATCCATTGAATTTGGTCCTGATCAAATCGCCTATTGCGGGACCGAAGGCGGCGGGGTTGCTCGGCTGAAGCTCTCGGGGCTGGACATCATCACGGCTGCCTCTACCATTGAGCGACCCTGGGCACCTGTTCCGATCGACAGCGTTTTGGCCATTCATATCGGCGCCGATGGCTTGCAGTGGTTCGGCACAACGCAGGGATTGTTTCAACATCAGGGAATCAATTCGAAGATAAATTGGAAACGGTTTACGGTGAGCGATGGCTTGCCGCATCCTGTGGTGCAGGCGATTGCGAAAGATGCCATTGGCAAAATCTGGGTGGGAACCCAATGCGGTGTCACCTGCGTTGAAAAGGATTTTTCGTCCTACACCAATTATTCCAGCACGGATGGGCTAATCAACGATGATGTCCGAGATATAGCAACCGATGTCAACGGCTCAATCTGGTTGGCGACGGCTGGTGGCGTGTCGAAATTTTCACCCAATGCCAGCAAGGTTGCATCCAATCCAAATATTGGGCTACCGAAATCCATTGAGTTGAATATCTATCCCAATCCTTTTAATGCCTGTACCTCCATTGAAATCCGAACCATGAATTCGGTCTATACAGAGATTGCCATTTATAATTTATCAGGTCAGCGGATTCGGCTGGTCTGGAACGGGCTGGCCAGCAGTGATCGCCATGTCGTTCGTTGGGAGGCTCAAGATGATCATGGATTTTCGGTTCCATCTGGTTTGTATTTCGTAAGATGCATCAGTGGCTCTCTGGTGATCAATAAAAAAATGTTGCTCATTCATTAAGCTTTCAAGTAAGAATTTAGCTGTGTGAACCAGAGCTTGGCATTCCATCCCGTCCGCAAGGTGGCTGACGGGAAGCAATCTTTGCGAGCGAACCACCGCCGAATCCTGGAAGATGTTCACAAGAAAGATTTCTTTGGCCACTGGCATCAACCGAAGCGAATGAATGGGTAAAGATTGTCATTGTGAGCATCAGCCGACTGGCTATGACTGGCAAGTTAAGATCAATCATAAACGCCCGAATTCATTCGGGCGCTTATGACCAATGAACCACAGTTGCTGACCGCTTCAGCGGTCTTGGATGCTAATAGATAGTTGGAGCATCGCTCGGTTTGACATTCGATTCTTATGGTGACGATTATGACTATTGGCCGATCGAAATGACAGGTTTATTCAGGTAGCTTAATTTTTCTGCTCTCAAATTAAAGGTGAAATCATGAAAATTCTTGTCAGTCAAGCAGGGTGCACCAAATTCAAAAGACTAACGGGCCGCATTGTTTTCCCGATTCTGGGCCTTGCATCGCTGATCTGGTTTCTGGTCCGAGTGATTCCCAAACCCAGCCGTGCTGCTTATCCCTGCATGAAAGTGGCCTTTCCCATTGCCTCGGGTTTCGTCACGTGGCTGATGGGACTGATGGCTTCGGTGAGCGCATTTAAATTGGCGAAGCAGCGCTTTCAGCAAGCGCATTATTGGGCTATGGGGCTGTTTATCGTAACTGGGGCTATTGCGGGATTTTTTACATTCACTCAGATGAGCCAGCGTGCCGCATCGAGCATTGCCTACAACTATTATTTCCCTGCCAATCAACCGATTGGCCAGGCAAAAGGGATTTTCCCAGGCCGTGTCGCCTGGGCCTGGAATCCAGATGCGACCAACGAAAATCAGACTGGCAAAGATGATGGCAGAATCGCTGTCAGCGAAAACGATGACTATTACTTTCTCATTAAGAACAACAATCAGGCGGTCATCGATAGCATGATGGATGCGGTGGTGCTGAACCTGACTGGTGAAACAACGGTCTCGGATGCCTGGCGGGCGCTATTCCGATTTCATAATCGAAACAAATCGGGCAAGGACAGTAGCTATGCGCCAGGCGAAAAAATTTTCATCAAGATCAACGCCACGTCTATCCTGCAGGGCGATGGCGGCCAGCCCTGGCATACCTGGGAGCCGACACAATTGACCAAGTACAAACCGACCTGGTGGGCGCATCCCGATGTCGTCGAAACCACGCCCCAGATTGTCCTTTCGGTGCTGCGACAGCTTGTGAATCACGCTGGGGTTCGGCAGCAGGACATTTATATCGGCGATCCGATGAAAAATGTCTATAAACACCTGTTCGATTATTGGAAGGCTGAATTTCCAGATGTAAATGTTTTGGGGAATGATATCGAATATCATGGGCTCAATCTGGCTGCATTGGGACGGGTGCCCGTGGTGAAGACGGCCTCCGACCTGCTGTTCTATTCCGATAAGGGCAAGGTGATGAACGAGGCGCTGTCCGATAAATTGTACACGATTCATGAACAGGCGGCGTATTTGATCAACATCGCATCGTTGAAAGCCCATGCCTGCGCTGGGATTACGCTCTGCGCTAAGAATCATTTCGGTTCCCAGGCTCGTGCTGATGCCAGCCATCTCCATAAGGGCCTGCTCGGCGAGGAGAACGATCGGCCGTATCGGACTGATTATGGCCTGTATCGAGTCCAGGTGGATTTGATGGGGCATCGCTTGTTGGGCGGCAACACCGTGCTGTTTGTCGTGGATGGGCTCTACAGCGCCATTGAAGGCTGGAGCGATGCTTACCCCATCAAATGGAAAATGGCGCCGTTCAACAATGATTTCACCAACTCAATTTTTGCCTCGTTGGACCCAGTGGCGCTGGAATCCGTCTGTTTTGATTTTCTGCGCACGGAATATCACGGTCCCCAGGTCGAATTCAATCGGCCCAATATGGCTGGCGTGGATGACTACCTGCGCCAGGCTGCGGATTCGACCAATTGGCCAGCGGGGATTGTTTACGATCCTGAAAATGATGGCACGCCGATTTCGAGCTTGGGAGTTTATGAGCATTGGAACAATCCTATCGACATGCAATATTCTCGCAACCTGGGAACTGGTGAGGGGATTGAATTGGTGAAATTGTTCCCCCGAACCACTGCGGTGGAGCAGCCTAATTCTGGCGATCTGGTCACTGGTTTTCAACTAAAGCCCAACTATCCGAACCCGTTCAATGCCTCCACTACCATCGCATATCATTTAGCTGCTGCAGCTCGTGTGAAACTATCCATCTACAACCTTCGAGGTGAGCGGGTGATCTCTTTGGTGGATGAATATCAAAATGCGGGGAACTATTCGCTCATCTGGCATGGCGTCAATTTCAGCGGCGCTGCGGTTGCCTCTGGGGTTTATGTTGCCAAATTGGAGGTGAATTCGGTCAGTGGCAATTTTGTTCAAGCAAGAAGAATGGTTCTTCAAAAGTAACAGAAAACCCTTTCAGAGTTTTAGAACCTTTGAAATGGCTAAAAGCGTTTTCAAAGGTTTGGAGGCCTCGAAAGAATAACGACAAAGTACAAAGTCATTTCGAGCGAAGCGAGAAATCTTTTATCAGAACGGGTAATCTTAAAAATCCAGATTTTTCATTCCTCCGTCAAGTGGAAATTAGCGTCAACCTAAAAGTGTAATGTCATTCTGAGCTATTCAGCCGAAAGACGGCGAATGGAGAGCGAAAAATTTCTTTATTAAGCAAAAGCAGATTCGTTTATTGAAAAGATTCTTCGTCACTTCGATCCTCAGAATGAATACTTTTCCCACTTTGATTGCCTAGGTTGACGTCCGTAGCCAACTGGCGGATTCGTTCGGAATCAAACGACTCAGCTTAAGCTGATTAAGTGGTATTAATAATAACTCAAAGGTTAGACTATGAAATTTAAAAAATCTTTTGCCGTGCTGTTTTTTGCCTTTTGGGCATCGCTCAGCTCCATTTATGCCCAGACCACGGGCTACTCGGATTCTTTCGATGGCCCGATCAAAGTTCTCCCTCATCCCTATTTCAGCTATCAGCAGGCCGATGGTATCTTGACGGTTCACGTTAACGTGCCCAACAGCGTGAAGTGGCAGGGATTCATCTATGACATTGGCGATACGCTCGACCTATCGAACCATGGGATGCTGAACCTCAGATTGAAATCGGATTTCGATTTTCTGTTGACAGCTTATATCCTCGATCCAGTGGGGCTATATAAGACTGCGAATCAGAAAATACTTAAAAGCGACACCTACGTCGAATATTTCATTCAGTTCGAAATGACCGCTGGGTTTGATAAGAAGCGGATCACCCGTTTGCAGTTCACGCCCAATGGCAATACCATCGATGCGGTGAACGGCACCATCTGGCTGGACGAACTGCGGGTCGGCAGTCAGGCCATTCCTATGGCCAATATCGGCGCCATCACGGGGCAGCATTTCTTTATCGGAAGTCAACAAAATCAAATTAAGGTGGTCGACCTAAAGAACGCCTCGCATCTGGTCGCTGGTGGCGCTGGCTCCATTATCTCCAATATAAAAATTACCGACATCATCAACGGCAGCGCTACGATCATGGTTGATTGTCTGCCGAATGCTATTGGCACGGATACGCTGCGGATCACCGCTGTTGGCGTGAGCGGCTTCGGGGATAACTCGATTTCAGTTCCCATTCGGATCGAAGACAATGCGCCGCCGACCATTGACCCCATTGCGGATCTATCGACCCAGGTGGGCGATACCGTGCGGCTACGATTGAGCGGCATCACCGATGGAAATAGAACTGTGGAGCAGCCCATCACCATCTCCGCCATCAGTCAGAATCAAGTGGCCTTGCCAGATAGTAATATGAAAATACACTACGATGGATTGGCCACTGTGGCAGACCTCGTATTGATCCCCATCGGCGCTGGGAAAAATGTTCAGATCAAACTGGTCCTGGACGATGGTTTTGCTTATAACAACATCACCGAACAATTTTTCACAGTGGACTGTTTTCAGGAATTCAATCATCCCCCCACGATGGATGAAATTCCAAACCAATTTGTTTATCTCGCCTTTGGAACGCAGACGATTCGGCTGACTGGTATCAGCGATGGGGACAACGGCACGCAGACGTTGACCATTTTGGCGAGCAGCTCGGATACAGCGATAGTAAGAAATCAAGACCTGTCGGTCAATTACATTCAGGGAGCCTCCAGCGCTGATCTGGTGTTCACTCCGTCGGCATTGGGCAAGACGAAAATCACCATCACGGTCATCGATAATGGTGGGAATCCCAATAACAACGGCGACGCCCAGATCTCACGATCGTTTTGGGTCGAATCGGCCCCATTGCCCCAATCGGGTCTGGCTGTCCCGCTGGCCGAGTTCGGCTCGGGCAAAGTCACGATGCTGGAAAATCCTGGCGATTGGAATGTGGAAGGATATGGGACGAACCAGAAACCTGAATTGGGGACATTTTATGGCAAAGAAAATGTGCTGAAAATCGTTATCAATAACAAGACATGTTGGACTGGCATCTGGTACATGTTCGAGGAATTGGATCTGAGTCAGCATCGTTATATGTGTTATGACATCTATTTCGAAGGCGGCTCGTTCAGCAATGGCGGGAAGACCCACAGCTATTTCTGGGATGCCAATGACAATCGAAATCTTCCCCGAGCCCATGCGCAGCGCAAGACTGTCCCAGCGAATCAGTGGCAGACGGTGTTTATGGATTATCGTGGCGCTGGCGGCATGAGTACTGATGCGGGTGAGGAGATCAACGTCAAGCGCATCAATCGCATTTTGATCAACTATGCGACCGATTTTGCCTGGCCATTTCCTGTCAACAGCGGCACCGTCTATCTCGCCAACATCAAAGTGGGCAGTGCAGTACCAGATAGCCTGATCCCAGCGCTCAACCCAGTCTGCACTTTGGACCCGATAGCAAATCAGACAATCACCATTAATTCAGGCCAGCAGCAAATTCAACTCACTGGCATCGGCAACGGGATCGCCATGGGTGTTGCCGATACGATTTTCGCCATCAGCAAGCAACCTGCGCTCGTCCCCAATCCCATCGTCAGCCCGATCCATGCTGACGGGACGGCACAACTCACTTTTCAGCCAGGAAACACCCCTGGCACTGCCGACATAACCGTCACTGTGAAAGCCCAGGGATCAATCGACTTTTCCCGCAATTTCAAGATCTATCTGGTGGATCCAAGCGATGCGGGCACAGTCACGATTGAGCTTGATCCAAAGCAGCGCTTTCAGACCATTCGGGGCTTCGGCACATTCGAATTCTCGGATCGCCAGAATTATATCGATGCCTACACCACCGACCTCGGCGCTTCCGCAGTGCGCATCGGGCTGATTGGCAATCAGATTGAACCAGTGAACGATAACAGCGATCCGAACATATTGGACATGAGCAGCCTCAATTACGGCGCCTTCGATTTCAATTATTTTCGCCAGTTGAAGGAGAAAGGGGTCGAAACGTTCATTTTGACTTCCTGGTCGCCGCCCGCCTGGATGAAGCGAAATTTATCCCTGAGCTATGGCTATGCCGAGGCGCCCAACTATGAGGCCACCGATAATATCCTTGAGCCAAGTTATTACGACGAGTTCGCCGAAAGCATGGTGGCGGCCATCAGGATGTTCCGTGATCGGGCGGGAATCGATCTCTATGCCATCGGGCCGCAGAACGAGCCAGCGTTCAATGAGCCGTATCCCTCGGCCGTGCTCAGCCCAGTCGAATATGCGAAATTGATCGCTATCATCGGCCCTCGATTGAGACAGGAAAGATTGGCGACCAAAATTTACATGCCCGAGCAGGTGTTCGCTCAGCAGCATTATAGCATGGCGCAATATATCAACATCCTGCGTCTCAATTCCATTGCCGATCAACACACTGCCATCATCGCCACCCACGGCTATGCTGCCGATGGCGTGGGCGAGCAGAACCCCACCTATCAGGGCTGGACCGATTTGTGGAATAGCAGCCAGAGCGGCAGCTATCCCAAAGAGCTGTGGATGTCGGAAACTTTTCCAGAATATCGGAATTGGCAGAGCGCATTTTCACTTGCTGGTGCGATCCATGGCGCACTGGTCTATGGCAATGTGAGCCTGTGGACATTGTGGAGCATCGAGGGCACATTGATGGATAAGGGCCAGCCGACCGCCAGTTTTTATACTTCAAAAAATTATTACAAATTCATCCGACCTGGTGCGCAGCGAATTTCGGTTGCTGAGAATCACAATGATCTGCTCCCCTGCGCATTTATCGATTCGAAAAATAAGTTGTTGACATCGGTGGTGATCAATAAGTCAGCCCAGCCCATTAAGGTCACGGTCTTGGGCGATAGCATTCCCACCAGCTTCGAGATGTATGTGACCGCAGAGCACATCAATTTCAAATACAGCGGAAGTGTTGCCACAGGGCAGATGATCATTCTTCCGCCCAAAAGTGTGGTCACGCTGGTCGGCTCCATGGCTGGCGATTTGACAGGGATAGCCGACGAGACTGAGATGCCACAGGATTATCAGCTCTATCAGAATTACCCCAATCCGTTCAATCCAACCACCGCTATCGAATTCAGCATGGCTCGGCCAGGAGAGATCAGACTTGACGTTTATAATATCCTCGGACAAAAGGTCAGAACTTTAATCCACGGGGTTTATCCAGCAGGCCGACATCGGATCATCTGGGACGGAAAAAACGATTATGATCAATTGGTCGCCAGCGGCGTTTATTTTTATCGATTCAGAACAGACAAATTCGTCAGGACCAGAAAGTGCATCTTGCTGCGGTGAGAGAAAGGACAACATGAGAATTTTTCCAGAGGATTTTTTGTGGGGTTGCTCGACTTCTGCTTATCAAATCGAAGGGGCCTGGAACGAGGACGGCAAGGGGCCGTCGATCTGGGATGCGTTCGTCCTGATTCCAGGGAAGATCCACAATGGGGATACCGCTCAGATTGCGGCCGATCACTACCACCGCTGGCAGGAAGACGTGGAACTGCTGGCAGCGTTGGGAGTGAAGGCCTATCGGTTCTCGATCTCCTGGCCCCGCATTCTGCCCCTGGGCCGTGGGAAAGTGAATAAACAGGGCATCGCATTTTATTCTAATCTGATCGATCGGCTGCTGGAAAAAAACATTATCCCCTGGCCAACGTTATTCCATTGGGAATTGCCGCTGGTGCTGCAATTCGAGCGGGATGGCTTGCTCAACCCAGAAATTGCAGATGCGTTCCAGGAATACGCCGATGTCTGCTTTCATCATTTTGGCGATCGGGTGAACTATTGGCTCACGTTCAACGAGCCGTTTGTCTATGCCATTTTCGGCCATGGCTTCGGCATCATGGCGCCAGGCCGAAAGTCAAAAGACGAGCCCTATCGGGTCGGCCATCACTTTTTATTGTCGCATGCCAAAATTGTGGAACGCTATCGGGAAAAGTATCAGCACAAGCAAAACGGCAAGATCAGTTTGGCGCTGAATTGCGATTGGCGTGAGCCGCTGACCGACAGCCCAGAGGACAAGGCGGCCGCCCAGCGGGCGCTGGAATTTTATCTGGGCTGGTTCGCCGATCCGATCTTCTTGGGCGATTATCCCGAATCGATGAAAAAGAATTTAGGCCAGCGACTCCCCTCTTTCTCCGAGACAGAGCAAAGCCTGGTCCACGGCTCGGCCGATTTTTTTGCCCTGAACCACTATACGACCTTTTATGCCGCCCAGGGAAAATCGGATAAGCCCCTCGACGATCCCTACTCGAATGGTGGCTTTTATTCGGATCAATGGGTCGATCTCTCCTCAGATCCAAAGTGGGAAAAAACGACCATGGGCTGGAATGTCGTGCCCTGGGGACTCAATAAGTTGCTGCATTGGATCGACCAACGCTATCATCAGCCCGAAATTTACATTACTGAGAACGGCTGTTCATACGAGGATCGGCTTGAAAATGGAGCGGTAAGCGATCCCAAGCGAATCGAGTTTTTGAGCCAATACATTGCCGAATGCCACAAGGCCCTTTCGGAAGGCGTGAAGCTGAGATCGTATTTCGTCTGGTCGCTGCTGGACAATTTCGAATGGGCCTATGGGTTTTCGAAGCGATTTGGGCTGCATTATGTCGACTATCGAACTGGGAAGCGAATTCCGAAGGCCTCGGCGGATTGGTATCGGAAGGTGATTGAGGCGAATGGATTGTGACGTGATGAGACCGCTAATTGCGCTAATTAAACTAATTTCGCCAATTGGTTCATTGGCGCAATTAGGAAAATTGGCGAAATTGGCGGTCATAAAAAGTTGGACCGCTAATTGCGCCAATTGGGCTAATTCCGCCAATTGATTTATTAGCGCAATTCGGAAAATTAGCGAATTTGACGGTCATAAAAATTTTGACCGCTAATTGCACCAACGAAATCTTTACTTTGTCAGATTACATTAATTCACATTTGCGTGTCATTTCGAGCGCAGCGAGAAATCTTTCTACACCATAGTCATCGACAAATACAGATTCCTCACGTCTCCGTCCGCCGACTGGCAGACGGAGACGTTCGGAATGACGGATCGTCTATTAATCAGACAAAAATATTTTCGCCAATTGGTTCATTGGCGCATTTCGGAAAATTGGCGAAATTGGCGGTCATAAAAAGTTGGACCGCTAATTCCGCCAACGAAATTTTTACTTAGTCAGATTGCTTTAATTCAAATTTGCAGGTCATTTCGAGCGCAGCGAGAAATCTTTCTACACCATAGTCATCGACAAATACAG
>JAPDPQ010000063.1 GCA_034506395.1 candidate division KSB1 bacterium
TAATAAGATGTTTTTACCCAGCGACTGGACGAAACAGTCCCGCCAGTACTCGTAAAACGGCCTGTCGGAGCGGGTATTGGGCGCTGTAGCCAATTTTTCGAATTTATCGACCAGCAGCACGATGGGGCGGTTCTCCTTATCGGCGATTTGATTGAGGATCTCGGCCAGCTTTTTCGCCTGCTCGGCCTGCAAGTCTTTGAGAAACAGCCGATATTTCTTTCGATCCAATTTTTTATCGGCAAACTTCTGGCGCAGGGCGGTGATCCCCTCGGCGGCTAATCCCGTCACCACATCGGTGACGCCTTTGATGGGCTGTTCCCCCACCACTGCCGCCACGCCAGGCACGGCCGCTGCAATGGCTTTCGACGCCACGGCCGAGATGGCGCTGGCCACCTTCTGAGCATTCTCGGGATTGACCGTGGCCTCCTCATCGATCTTCTTTTCGATGTCCGCCACCGTCTCCAGAAATTTAATGTAGTCATCGAAATATTTTTTGAAAGACTTTTCCAGTTGGGTGTGGATGTCGTTGAACAATACTTCCAGCGACATGTTGGTCTGGTTGCAGTCCAGGTACATGGTGAACGGTTTTTTGGGGTGTTGATCGGCAATGCGCTGGCACTCTTTCAACAGCCAGGTCTTGCCCATACCGCTTTTGCCGTGAAACAGCAGGATGGGCGGCTTTTCCTTGCTATCGCATAATGTGGTCAGCGCCGCTTTGAAGGCCAATAGTTCGTCGTCACGATCCACAAAGTAATCCATGGGGCATTTGCTCAGTTGATTCGATTCAATTTTAAAATGTGTTGGCTTAATATAATCGAAATCGCCTCGAATGTCAAGCAGAAAATCACTCCCCGAAATGATGTTGCGTTTATTTTGAATAGTCTAAAGCCTGAAATTCAAAAATAAGAAGTTCAAAATAAAATCGCCCCAAGGAAACCACGAAAGACCACAGAAGATATTTTTGAAAGATAAAATTTCGTGTTATTCCGTTTGTTCAATGGATAAAATTTTTTAAATTGCTTGAGTTCATTTTAGAATTTAAAGAAGAATAGAGTTCTGCAGAATTAAAATTTTGCGGTCATTCCGAGCGGATCCTCCATTTGGCGGAGGGGTGAGGAATCTGCAGTTTATATAGAGTCAATTGATTGACAAGATTCTCCGCTTCGCTCGGAATGACAAAATTGTTTCTTTTGCAAAAATCTAAAGAATTATATAAAGGGGTTTTTCTCCACCTTGCTACTTCAACAGCAGGATTTTCATTTTTGAGGTCGTTTTTTCGGCTGTCACTCGAACGAAGTAGATCCCAGCCGAAAGCGCAGTGCCATGTTGATCCTTCCCAGTCCATATTGCAGCATGCGGTCCAGCCGATTGGGGTTCATTAATAAGCAGCGCCACGCGGCGTCCCAGGGTATCGAATAGCTCCAATTTGATATGGCAAGCTTGAGGCAGATAATATTGGATAACAGTCGCAGCGTTGAATGGATTGGGATAGCAAGAGAACAATCCAAAATCTGAGGGAGGATGTTTCGCAGGTGCGCTGTCCTTTTTTTCGATTGATGTCGGTACTTCTTCATACCGAAAAATCCCATGCGTTGTCCCCGCATACAATATTTTGAGATTCCGCCGATCCTGAACCAGGCAGAGGATGTCCTTCTCCTTCAAACCTTCATTGATTTCGATATGGGTTGAGCAATCATCGCTGCTTTTGAACACGCCGACATTTTTCACCGACCAGTACCAAACACCTGGAGTTCGGTGGTCAGCGATCAAATTGCTGGCATTGACGGTCCAGCAGCGGCGATCCCAATTCTGACCATCATCGTTGCTGCGATAAATGCCCTCGGATCGGGTGCCACAGAGCAGAATGGCATAAATTTCTTTGGGATTGAAGGGAGAAATAACCACGGCCGTCGAGGGATGATGGGGATCGATCTGGTTCCAGCTTTTGCCACCATCGGTTGTAGCAAATAGGCCATTGGATGTCGCCAGAAAGATGCGCTTCGGATTGAGCCCATCCACATCGATATCGTTGATCCGAATGGCGGTGGTATCACCAGGCGTGAGATCGAATTTGACCCAGCCCGTATCGTCGCTGGCATAGAACCCGTCTTGATTGTAAAAGGGATTGTAGGCGCCAGCAAAGGCGACCAGCGAGGAATCATAGGGCACTTCGATAGCTGTTACAGCGATCTTTGGGAAATACGTATTTTTCCATTCCATCCCACCATTGACGCTAAAGAAAATTCGGCCCAATCGGTCCTCGGGAATCATGGTGTATTCTTCGGTGCCCAGCCAGAGCACTGGCACAGTCCAATCCAGAATGGGGTGCGACTCAGCTTTGATTTGGGTGATTTTCACTGCTGGGTTGTCATCGAATTTGATCAGCCGCCAGTGTTTGCCCCCATCGTTGGTTTGGAAGGCACCCGCATCGGTTCCAACATACAATGAATCGGTGTAGAATGGATGGGGAGCGATGGAGTTGATGTGCAAATTGGGCAGATCGCCTGAAATATCTACCCAGCGACCTGAGCTGGACTCAGCGAGCGAGTAAAAAATGATGACCCATTCAGCCGTATAGGGATCGGACGTGCCGACCGAGAAGTAATGGAGATAGATGAATGCGCCATATCGGTCAGCCTCAAAAAATTTAAACGGAGCATAATTTGAGGCAGTCTGATAGGCGGTATCAGCCCGAGTGGAATCACCTTTGGTGAAAAAGCAATTTTCAATATCAATGAATTCAGGATTGGGCTTGATAATTGTATCAGGTTTACCAATTTCAAATTCTGTTGAGGGAAAAAGGTGTTTGCCTGTTCCAGCCCAGACTGTGGTCGCTTCGTAGACTACTTTGCCTGTTTTGGCACTGCGGATTGTTGTGCCGCCGAAATCACTCGCAGGCGTGATGTGTACAAAAAGTTCATGATAAACTCGCTCATGTTCTTTTGGCTGATCCTGTTGATAGGGCTGTTGGAAATAATAAATGTGTTTGATTGAAAAAGAGAGATAATCCAGCCTGATAATGGCAAATTTTGGAGCGTCAGGATTGGCAAAACAAAGCTGCGTCAACCCAAGCAAGATCAAAATAAAGATTGATTTTTTCTTCATAATGCACCTCACTTCCTGTTAAATTCGTGCTCTTCGTTGTGGCGACAAAACGGATTGATCTCCACCTTTTAGTGAACCGTGAACTCATTAGAAAATAGCCAATCCTCCCAGGTATCCTCTTCATGCCAGCTAAATGGAAACTTCAAACGATAAATGCCTGCTTGATTAGGTATGATTTTATCCGAATAGGACTTAAATGGTGCTATTTTTTTGGTTCCCGCTGGAAAAATAGCTAGGCATGGCATTCCCCATCCTCCATATTCAACCCAATCATTGCCCTTTTTTATTTCAAAAAAAAAACACAATACGTTCAGCGCAATGTCCAAAGAATGCAGTCTCAGGTGTACCATTGTGGATTAAGACTTTAATAGATTCACTAAGAAGTTAAAAATTTTTGTCTGTTTTGGCAATCAATTTGCCCTCAAACCTCTCAAAGTCAGTCGCATTCTTATCGCAATTGAAAAGAAATAAGACTGTTGTTAAAAAAATTAAGTACCTGAACATAAGCTGGAAACCCTTTCTTCGCCATATTTTCTTTAAAGACGCCCACTTCTTGCTGGGGGCAATTTCTAATACTCAGGTTTCGATTCAATGATGTCAATAATCAGGTCTCTCAGTTCTCTCAAGCGGGTCACAAATTCATTTTTTTGTAGGACAGGATGCCATCCTGTCCGAATGTTAGCGAAGCAGCATCAATTTCCGAACCTGCACCACAGCCCCGCTTGATTGGTTTTTGTTAGCTTGCAGCCGACAGAAATAAATGCCACTGGCAACCGACTGGTTCAATTCATCCCTCCCATCCCATTGAACCTTTGTAGGACAGGATGCCATCCTGTCCTACATCAGCGCAGCAGCATCAATTTCCGAACCTGTATCACTGCCTCGCTTGATTGGTTCGTGCTAATTTGTAGCAGACAAAAATAAATACCACTGGCGACCGACTGATTTGATTCATCGCTTCCATCCCATTGAACTTCAAAATGACCTTCTGGTCTCTGGTCAGCCAATAACGTGCGTACCTTTTTACCCATGATATTATAAATTTCCAGTGTCACGTCGCTCGAAAAAGGTAAGTCGAAGGAGATAGTCGTCATTGCATTAAATGGATTGGGATAGTTCGGATAGAGATAGAATTGTTCGGGCAAATTGGATTCTGGAGTCTTTTCGATTTCCGTTGGCAGATGCAAGCCATTCACGTAAGCAGATGTTAGCGGATATTCGATCATCGCAATGCCATAGAGGATCCGTCTCACTGGGCCGATCCCATGGGCATACCACTCCACCCAATCGTTATCAGCACCATTGAATTGAAACCAGAAGCGATAGCAATTGGTGAAAGTGCCTGCTGGGACGATAACGGTATCGGATTTGCTTTCAAGGTGAACGGTCCATTCAGCCAGTGGCGTTGTGATTTTCCAGCTATCGCCGATTGCTGCAGAAAAATCCAGCCAGAGCTGGTCAGTGGTGTCGCTTCTTAACAACAGCTTATCATCCCAGGTCATTCGTAATAGGGCATTCGGGAAGTGACGGAATTGATCGAATTGAAAATAGAGGCTATCATTGATCCGAACTGTATCAATAATCGTTTCAGTCAACGATTTTGAAAAAGTCCACCAATTTCCGATCTGCAAAGGAAAATAGCTGGCTAACGATAGCGGTTTGCTTTCATAGCGCCAGACGCCATCACCCTTTGTGGCAAGATAAAGCACGTTTTGTTGGTTGGGATCGGCTATAATGGAGGTGATACCCTGGCTGGGGACCTGAGGAACAACTAATGGAACAAATCGCCAATTTGTGCCACCATCAAAACTTTCATACAGGGCAAAAAACTTCATCCATTCAACCAAATAACTTATATCTAGTTCGCCAGCCGCCCAGAGATGATTGGGATCAAATGGATCAATGGCCAGTCCATATAAACGAGCCATGGTTCTTCGTAAGCCAGTATAACGCCAGGTTCTTCCGCCATCAGTGGTTTTGATCACTGATTCGTTCACGGCAAGGTAGATAATATCGGGATTGTTAGGATGAATAGCAATTTGATAGCAAACATTATCCTCCCTCTCAAGTTCTAAAAATGTAGTTTCCCAACTATCGCCTCTATCTTTCGATTTAGCGATCCAGGGCTTTGAAGAATCGCTCACACCACAAGCCCAAAGCACCTCATTGAATTGATCAATCGTTATATCCCAGGCTGTTCCTGAACCGACATTTAGAACCTGCTCCCAACTATTGGAAGCCAGTTGGCGGCGAAACACTCCGCTGGAACCTCCAGCGAATGTTTCGCCTCATATTCGGGGATCGGGGAATCCATCAAAGGCATGAATAACGTCAATCTTGCTGCGATCCAGATTGCTATCAGAAACCACCCAGTTCGGATCATAGATCGACCAGCAATAGGTCAGCACCGAATCTCCTGCAGCTTTATCAGGCTCGGTTCCAACGGTAATTCCCCAGCCAATCGGTCCAATATCATGGGGATAAACTGAGCGAATCCGAACGCCCTTCAATCCCAATTCGTTCCAGAATTTGCTCGTGATCGAATCAGACGGATTGTGGACAAACAGTCCTTCGCCATCGGTTCCCGCAAAAAGCGCCCCGTTGTAATAAGCCAGGGCTGTGACATTCATTCCTTGCAAGCCGTAAGGCTCTAATTTTTGAGCGAAAGGAGTTGATGGGATTTGCCACATCAAAATGAGCAGGCAAAGGAAAAATAACAATCGGATTTTCATTGTTTTCTTCCTTTCTATTTTTTATCGGAATGAGAGATGTGCTCCACTTCCGCTGGGAGTTAAAACTTCTAAATTTGCAGTCATTCCGAATGGAGCGAAGCGGAATGAGGAATCTCTTGATTATGCAGAACCAATGACTTGAACGGATTCCTCTCCGCCGTTTGGCGGATCGGAATGACTTCAAAGTTAGACATATTTGTCCAAGCTACCAAATAGGAGTTGATCTACCATCGAGCTACGGATCACTGATCACTGACTACTGATCACTGAATACTGATCACTGAATACTGATCACTGAATACTGATCACTGACCAATTCCAAATTCTACGGGTACAAACTAATCCCAATCCACCACTGAAACTCTTTGAGCGTTGTCCCTTGATAGGTGTTAGTAAAATTGGGCACGGCCAGCAATCTAACATTAAAAAACTTTGATGGCGAAATGGTGATGCCGCCCAGCATAGTGGTCTGCACATCGCTGCGGCGCTCACTCGGCTCGGTGTAGCGCTCGCCGAAATTGGTCTTGGTGGTCGTCACCGAATCCGCCGTGGTCTCTCGATATTTGAAAATGGCCAGCGTCATGTCGTCGATGTCCCAGTTGGTCATCTTGCGGTTCAAGCCGATCAGGATTTCCACGGCATCGGATAGCTTCCAGGTGAAGATAATCGGGATCTGAAAATTGATCACATCGGCTTTGAATTCCCACAGCAGATTCTTATCCTCTTTAGTGGCATCGAAATAATTTTGGCGATACGGATTGTAGGACGAAGTGTATTTGGAGCGACTGTGGCGATCCAGCAGGACATGCTCATCGGTGTTGATCCGCCGTTTCAGGAATTCCACATTGAGCCCGATGTGCAACTTTTTGTTCTGTTCGATCTGCCACTGCAAAGCACCCATGAAGCGATGGCTTTTGTTGATGCGCTCGCCTATGCCCGTTCGCACATCATGCACGGCATAGTCCCATTCGGAATAATAATAGTCTGTTTCTGGATTCCACTCATAATGATAATTGCTGTACGAAGAATCGTTCAGGTGCGAGTAAAGCGTGATGTCGGCATTTTGCTGATGATAGGAGTAATAAAAAAGCAACGATTTGCTCGCATCGAGTTGTCGAAGCAAATTGAGGCCGCCATAAACGGTATTGCCCTCATGATCCCAGCGCTGACCACTGCCGCCCTGCTTCCAATAGTAGTTCCACTCTTTGCCAACATTGATCTGGCCGTATTTATAAAGAGAAGAATCTTCCTGAATATAGGACTGATCCGCATTGGCCCAGAGATAGCCGCCCTGCACGCCAATTTTGGTTCGATCCGACGCTTGGAAATTCAACCCGCCCGCTACGTCCCAGTGATCGTAATTCTGATGCCGCCAGCGCATGTCGTACCAGACCGAGGTGTACTTGTAGCTCGAGTTATTCTCCCAGAAGTTCTGCGAGCCATACGAGCCATCCCGACTGAAGGCGGTTCGATTCAAGCGGAAGCCGAGCTGCAATCGAGGGGAAATTTCATAGCCTGAAAACAGCGACAGAAAATGTCCCGTCTGGCGCATGTCATCGGCGCCCTTGTAGCGATCCACAATCGGAATGTTGGAGGTCTCTGCCATTTTATTGCCCGCATAATCATAGCCGATATTGGAGCGATAAATATCCTGTGGCACCGAGTAGTAGGCTTCATTTTGAAAGATGAGCTGATAGGAAAAGCCCAGAAATAACCCATTCAACGATCGCAGCGGTCGGGTCAATAACGCCGTGGAAAAGACGGGCTCCAGCGCCTTTCGGGTCTGGATAAAGT
The DNA here is from genome assembly GCA_034506395.1 of candidate division KSB1 bacterium. NCBI lineage: Bacteria > Pseudomonadati > Candidatus Zhuqueibacterota bacterium. Next base: position 7,632 of record JAPDPQ010000063.1, read on the forward strand.
AGATGGGATAATAAATCCTATCAACAGAATATGCGCTACGGGAATCGAGGTAGGGATAGTAATCGTAATTTTTGTTCTGTTTGATCTGTGAATTTCTGAAATCGAGGTAGAAATAGGTCTTTCTCGATGAATCCGAATAAAGATAGGCAGGATTGATGATCAGATTCAACAGCGGATCATCGATCAAGCCTGGCGTGGTGGCTGAGAAATTGCTCAGGCCGTACGGATTGAGATAATTGGGCATAAAGAAAAAATCCATTTGCTCGAAGGATTTTTCGAGGACACGTTCGCCCCAGTATTGGCTGAAGGCGGGATTAACAAAGCTACAGGTGATGACAAGAATTATCGAAGCTGAAAAAAGTGTTTTGCTGTTCATTGATAAATCTCCTCCCGAATGAGTTATTTGCCTCAGATTCAGTATCATCAGATCAAAGAGAAATGGTGTCATTCCGAACGGAGCGCAGCGGAGTGAGGAATCCGTTCACGATTCCAGATTAGCTGATTAAAAGATTTCTCGCTGCGCTCGAAATGACATGAAAATCTCGTAGCTAAATGATATTGTTTTTTGCTTATTTTTTCTCGGCCAGAAAAGTTCCGTAGTTGATTATGCCTGGAAATCCCGAATAATTCCATTTGCCAGCTAATTTTTTCTCATCATAAGCACAGGTTAAAAAAACATTGTTATCGACATAGTTGGGATTCAAATTCAGAAAAAGCTGATGATTCTCCAGAGCGCCCATCAGAGTTCCCGAGCCAACTTGTGGGCCAATACTTTTTGGATCACCAATTTTATCCAGCTCCCATTCGCCCGAAATGGTAATGCTATCATCAAAAACGATTTTGATCCAGCCCTTGACGATTTTGGCACCTGTGGAATCGTAGCCAGTGTAAGCATAAGCGCCTGCTGGGATTTTTATTCCGTTAATGGAATTGTCTTTGTCACAGAAATAGAATAAAAGTGATAAGATGGCTATCACAATAAAAATGGATATTTTTTTCATGGATACCTCTCATCAAAAATTTATTTTCCCCAAAGGATGATAGGACAACAACGGATTTTTTTAGAGATTCATCCGTTGGCGTCTAATTTTAATTAATCTGATTAATGAAATTTATCAGCAATTGCTTGTCATTTCGAGCGAAGCGAGAAATCTGGTGATCGAGAATCAACAGATCTTAAAATATACAGATTCCTCACTTCGCTGCGCTCCGTTCGGAATGACTCAACAATTTCAATTCTGCAGCAGTCTAGTCTTATCATCCGTTGGGAATTTTTTAAATCTAAAATCGTAATTCGTAATTCGTAAATCCTAAGACGGGTTGACAATCTTCCCAACAAAAAGAATCGTCCCCGAATGATTTTCTCGGATGGCAAAGATGAAAGGCCGATCCACCCGCATCACAAATCCTGACGTTGATGTCCTGCCAATCACCACCGATGTCACAGCCGCCGCCTCGGTTCCTTCCTCGTTGACTTCGACAAACGTTTTATGATTGACTTCACTGATGAACAGACCTCCTGGCTTGAACATCCGTGTAAAATCAGCGCCAGGCGAAAATGCCACGCCCATGCCCAGGGCGATCAACACATCATTCATCCTCAGCTTGTATTCCAGCTTGAACCGTGGCAGAAAAATCGTCCCTTTTTCTTTTTGAAAAGAACCCAGCCATTGATTCCAATCATTCTGATCCAGCTCTGAAATCAACTCATCAATATCGGCCGATGCGGAGGGCAGAATGACCACCATGCTGAACAGCTCATCCCCATAGGGCAAATCAATCGCCTGAAACTGGTCGTTGGCAAAATACTGGAATTCGCCCGTCTGCGCCATCATTTTACACGGAACTTGAGAATTGTCGGGCAAAGTAAACAGCGCATCCGCAGTATTTTTTTCCTCGAACTGATATTTCCAGATGCCTTTGAAGTAAATGGCATTGATCAGAAACATCACATCATCCCAATTAATCTTTTCGACGATCTTGTTGATTTTGCCATTGGTATGTTCATAGACCCAGGCATTGATGATGTTTTTGGCGTTGGGATCACCGAAATTCAGCGCCGAAACCAGGGCATCGA
>JAPDPQ010000064.1 GCA_034506395.1 candidate division KSB1 bacterium
AAGCGACTGGTGGCGTATGTGGTTCCTGATCCCGATAATCCGCCCAGCAATGCTGAGCTGCGCAGCTATCTATTGGAGAAGCTGCCCGATTACATGGTGCCAGGCATCTTTGTGCGCATGGAGGCATTGCCCATTAATCCCAACGGCAAGTTGGATCGCAAGGCGCTGCCCGTGCCCGATCAATCCCGACCCGAAATGGAAAAGGCGTATGTTGCGCCTCGCACCAAATTCGAGGAGGCGCTGGCGAAGATGTGGCAGGAGATTCTGGGCATCGAGCGGGTGGGCATTTACGACAATTTCTTTGAGCTGGGTGGCAATTCGCTCCAGGCGGCGGTGTTCGTGAACAAGCTGCAAAAACTGATTAACGAAACGGTCCATGTCCGCTCGATCTTTTTGGCGCCGACTATAGCAGAGTTTTCGACTTACGCTAATGAATACTATTCGCATCTCCTGGCCAAATATTTTGGCGATGAAGCGGTTGAAACGACGGCATTGAAAATTGTCGAGGCAGAAATCGATAAGGCTAAAAAGATCCGTGCTGATCAGATCGAGCAATTTAGAAAAATTATCAAACCGCTGCCACCGAGGCCTGATGGCTTGGCGCCGAAAGAAAAGAATCCCCCCGCCATATTTGTGCTATCGCCGCCCCGATCGGGTTCGACGCTGTTTCGGGTGATGCTGGCGGGACACCCCCAATTGTTTGCGCCGCCCGAATTGGATCTGCTGTCGTTCAATACGCTTCGGGAACGCAAGGCAGCGTTCGAAAAGGAGCTGACCATCTGGCTGGAGGCTGCCTGGCGGGCGATCATGGAGATCAAAAGCTGCGACCTGGCCGAAGCCCAGCGCATCATGGCCGAGTGCGAAGAGCGCAATCTCTCTACCAAAGAATTCTATGCCTTGCTCCAGGAATGGATCGGCGACAAAATTCTGGTCGATAAGACGCCCTCTTATCCGCTGGATATCGAGATTTTGAAACGGGCCGAAGCCGACTTCGAGGATGTCAAATATATCCATCTGGTGCGGCATCCTTACGCTACGATCTATTCGTTCCTCGAGGCAAAACTGGACAAGAATTTCTTCCGTTATGAAAGCCCATTCACTCGTCGGGAACTGGCCGAATTGATCTGGCTGGTCTGCCATCAAAATATTCTCGAATTCCTGAAAGATATTCCCGCCGAACGCCAGTATCGACTGAAATTCGAGGATCTCGTCAGCGACCCAGAGACTTATGTGAGACAAATTTGCCAGTTCCTGCAGGTTGATTTCAACGAAGACATGCTCAAGCCGTACCAGGGCAAGCGCATGACCGATGGCGTGACCGAAAAATCCCAGATGGTCGGCGATTTCAAATTCTATCTGCACAAAAAGATCGATGACAATGCGGCCCATCGCTGGAAAAAAGTGCACTCCGAGGATTTTCTGAGCGAGTTCAGTTGGAGCCTGGCCGAACAGCTTGGTTATGAGCGGGAGCCAGCGACGAGCGGCGAGGAATTGCAACCCAAAGCAAGACGAGAATCGCTCACGGCGATCAAACCTGTGCCGAGAACTGGTGAATTGCCGCTCTCATACCAGCAACAGCGGCTCTGGTTTTTGGATCAAATGGCGCCAGGCAGCTCGAACTACAACATCCCCGTGGCCGTGCGGATCAGTGGCAAATTGAATATCGAGGCCACGATCCAGAGCCTGAACGAAATCATCCGTCGGCACGAGGTGTTGCGCACCAATTTCCTCACCATCGAAGGGAAGCCCGTGCCTGTTATTTCGCCCAGGCTGACCATCAATATGCCAATCAAAGACCTGTCGAACCTGAGCGAGCAGGAGCGAGAGGCGGTGGCACAGCAGGAAGCGATTCGGGAAGCCCTCCAGCCGTTCGACCTGGCGAAGGATGCGCTGATCCGTGGCCGAATTTTAAAGATGAGCAGCGAATCCTATGTGATGTTGTTGACCATGCACCATATCGTATCTGATGGCTGGTCCGCTGGCGTGATCATTCAGGAATTTGCCGCTTTGTATCAAGCGTTTGCCCAGGGGAAGCCAGCGCCATTGCCCGAGTTGCCTATCCAGTACATCGACTATGCCGCCTGGCAGCGGGAATGGCTGAAAGGCGATGTGTTGCAATTGCAATTGGATTACTGGCGGAAGCAATTAGAAGGTTGCCCGCCCGTGCTGGAACTGCCGACCGATCGGCCACGGCCTGCGGAAATCACTTACAACGGCGCCAGCGCCAGGCTGACCATCCCTGCCGATCTGACCGAAGAGATCAAGGCGTTCTGTCGGAAGGAGGGCGTCACCGAATTCATGGCATTGTTAGCGGCATTTCAGACGCTGCTGTATCGCTATTCAAGCCAGACCGATATTTGCGTGGGCACGCCCATCGCCAATCGTGGCAGAGCCGAGATCGAAAATCTGATCGGATTTTTTGTGAACACGCTGGTATTGCGAACCAAATTTTCAGGCCGACCCACCTTCCGAGAGGTGCTGAACCAGGTGCAGAAGACCAGCCTGGGCGCTTATGCGCATCAGGAGCTGCCCTTCGAGATGCTGGTGGATGTCATTCAGCCCGAGCGCAGCATGAGCCATACGCCGCTCTTCCAGGTGATGTTCGCCTTTCAAAATACGCCAGTGCAAGATTTGAAGCTGCCAGGGTTGATCATCAGCCCGTTTCAGACCAAAAGCGTCACCTCGAAATTCGATATCACCCTTTCGGTGCGGGAGTTCGAGGGCGAGTATCGTGGGCTGTGGGAGTACAACACCGATCTGTTCAACGAGGACACCATCAAGCGGATGGTGCGCCATTTCAAGACCCTGCTGAAAAATGCCGTGCAACAACCAGAGCTCAGCGTGGATCGGCTGCCCCTGTTAGAACTGGATGAACGCCAGCAATTGATCGTGGATTGGAACCGAACTGAAAAGGATTACCCGACCGATCGCTGCATCCATCAATTATTTGAAGAGCGAGCCAAATCTTCGCCTGAGGCGCTGGCTGTCGTCTGTGGCGACAAGCAATTGACCTACGGCGAGCTGAACGCTCGGGCCAATCAATTGGCGCACCTGCTGCGCAAAAAAGGCGTGGGGCCCGATACGCTGGTGGGACTCTGCGTGGAGCGCTCCGTCGAGATGATCGTCGGCATTCTGGGCATCATGAAGGCGGGTGGAGCTTACGCCGCACTGGATCCGAGTTATCCCGCCGAGCGCATCCAGTACATTCTGGAGGACTCGAAAATTTCGATTCTGCTCACGTTTTCTCATCTGAGAATGCTCGAATTGGAGGGTAAAGTGGAGCAGATCTGTCTGGATTCCGATTGGGAGGTAATTGCACGGGAGAGCAAAAAGAATCCGAAGAATCTGACCCAGCCTGAAAATCTAGCCTATCTGATTTACACTTCAGGCTCGACAGGCCGACCCAAAGGCGTGATGATGCCGCATCGGGGGGCGATCAATTTGTGGTCGGGATTGAACCAGGCGATCTATGCCAACCATCCCACCGATCGGCCGCTGAAGGTCAGTCTCAATGCGCCGCTGCTCTTTGACGCCTCGGTGCAGCAATTGGTGCAGTTGCTGAGCGGCCATGCCATTGACATCGTGCCCCAGGAGGCTCGACAGGATGGCGAGGCGCTGTTGGCCTATCTGCAGCAATCCAGGGTCGATGTGCTGGATTGCGTGCCGTCCCAGCTCAAGCTGCTGTTGGAGGCGGGGTTGTTGAACGGCAATGGGTGGATCCCGTCGATCTTTCTCCCTGGCGGCGAGGCTATTGACGAGGCCACCTGGAAAATTTTGCAACGGGCGGAGCGAACCGAATTTTACAACATGTACGGCCCGACCGAGTGCGCCGTGGATTCCACCATTGCCCGCATCAAAACTTCGGATGGCCGACCCGTGATTGGCCGACCGATCAATAATGCGGCGGTGTACGTATTGGACGCCAATCTGGAGGCGGTGCCCATCGGCGTGCCTGGGGAGCTGTACATCGCTGGTGAGGGATTGGCTCGGGGCTATCTCCATCGACCCGATCTGACGGCGGAGCGATTTTTGCCCGATCCGTTCAGCATCATCCCAGGCGAGCGGATGTATCGCACAGGCGATCTGGTGCGCTACCTGCCCGATGGCAATTTAGAATTTCTGGGCCGCATCGATCATCAGGTGAAAGTGCGGGGCTTCCGCATCGAACTGGGCGAGATCGAGTTTGCGCTGGAGCAGCATCTCGAGGTGAAGCAGGCGGTGGTGATCGTGCGGGAGGATGAGCCAGGAGTCAGGCGATTGGTGGGCTACATTGTCCCGAATGCCATGCCTGGGCCGAATTCATCTGATCTGAAAAATTTCTTAAAAACCAAATTGCCCGAATACATGATCCCCGCTGCCATCGTGACGCTGGAGGCCATGCCGTTGACGCCCAACGCTAAGATCGACCGCAAGGCGCTGCCGAAGCCAGAGATCACTCGGTCGGAATTGGAAGGCGCTTTTGTAGCGCCTCGCAATGAGATCGAGGAAAAATTGGCGGCCATCTGGAAACAACTGCTCGGCATCGATCAGGTCGGGGTGAACGACAATTTCTTTGAGCTGGGCGGCGATTCGATCCTCACCATTCAGGTGATCGCAAAGGCGAAACAGGTGGGCTTGCAATTGACTCCGAAGCAAATGTTCCAATATCCCACAATAGCGGGTTTGGCCTCGGTGGCAGGGACGGCGAAAACGATCCTGGCGGAACAGGGATTGGTGACGGGCGAAATTCCGCTGACGCCGATCCAGCATGCGTTCTTCGAGCAAAATTTGCCCGAGCCGCATCACTGGAATCAGTCGCTACTGTTGGAAATTCGCCAGGAAATGAATCTGGATTGGCTGAAGGAGGCAATTCGGCATCTGCTGAATCATCACGATGCGCTCAGGCTGCGGTTCGAGCGGACTGAGGATGGCTGGCGGCAGATCAATGGCGGCGAGCTGGCGGAGATGCCGTTTGAGTATTTTGATTTTTCAACGGTTGAAGCATCAGAGTTGGAAAATGAAACAGCTAATTCTAATGTCATTTCGATCCGCCAACAGGCGGAGAGAAATCTATTTATTTCAGAATCGCCAGAATTGTCAAAAATAGACACTGACAGATTCCTCCCTTCGGTCGGAATGACACCTCATTCATCAGAGGCAGAGCTATTGCTTAAAAGCAAGATCGAGGCAAAAGCTAATGAGATTCAGGCCAGCCTGGATTTGACCAGCGGCCGCATCGTCAAATTTGCCTATTTTGATCTCGGCAAAGGCAGGACGGGCAGGCTGCTGATCGTGATCCACCACACGGCCATCGACGGTGTGTCGTGGCGAATTTTGTTGGAAGATTTGTACACCGCCTACTTGCAGTTGAGTCAGGGCCAGAATGTGCAGTTGCCCGCCAAAACCACGTCGTTCCAGCAGTGGAGCCAGCGATTGACAGAATACGCCCAATCCGAGGCGCTGGAGAAAGAGCTGGCGTATTGGGACGAGCTGAGCCAAGTGTCGCTTTCGCTGCTGCCTGTTGATTTTCCAGGTGGAAGCAATCTGGAAAAGGATGCTGGACAGGTTGAGGTGGCTTTGAATAAAGAAGAAACCCAGGCGCTGCTGAAGGACGTGCCAGCGGCATTCGGCACGACCATCAACGACGTGCTGCTGACGGCGGTTGCCTCGGCCTTTGCGCATTGGACGGGCGAGAATTCGCTGCTGGTCGATCTGGAGGGCCATGGTCGTGAGGATCTTTTCGATGATGTCGATCTGTCTCGCACCGTGGGCTGGTTCACCAGTCTTTATCCCGTGCGATTGCAATCACCGAAGGGTCGGACGCTGGTGGATCGGCTGAGAGCGATCAAAGAGCAACTGCATCGGATCCCGAATCATGGGATCGGCTACGGGCTGTTGCGCTATTTGAATCAAAAAGCAGAAGTGCGAAAACGATTGCAGTCGCAGCCGCATCCCGAAGTGGCATTTAATTATTTGGGCCAATTCGATCATCTGGCCGATGAAGCCACGCCATTTGCGCCAGCGCCAGAATCCAGCGGCAATGAGCGCAGCCTGATTTCGCCCCGCAGCCATAAGATCATCATCAATGGCAGCGTGACAGGCGAATGTTTGAAGGTGACCTGGAATTACAGCCGAGCGCTGCATCGGGCCGAGACCATCGAGCAACTGGCCGAAGGATTTGTCGAGGCGTTGCGGAATATCATTACCCTGAGCCGCTCGCAAGAGGGGATTGGTTACACGCCATCGGATTTTTCAGATGTGAAGTTGGAGCAGGAAGAGTTGGAGGAGTTGGTGGCGGAATTGGAAGAAGCATGAGGGTAAAATTCCAAATAACAAAGACCAAATTCCAAATCAATTACAAATATCAAGGTTCAGAGAATTGTCAATGTTGAAATGGAATTCGTTGTTGACATCCCCCTAAATCCCCCTTCAAAGGGGGAATTGCAATAGATAGTTCCCTCCTTTGAAGAGGGACAAGGGGGATGTCGGTTTGTAGAGGAATTCAATAGCCGCACAATCAATTTCCGCATTATCAGAAATTTTGGGTATAGAATGAGGAAATAATTGATAATTCTCTCAAATAAATTTTATGCCTGATGATTTTAATATCTACATCCCCCTAAATCCCCCTTCAAAGGGGGACTTGCCATAGTTCCCCCCTTTGAAGGGGGGACAGGGGGGATGTAGTATAATTTGAAATAGAACGATTTCATTTCGATCTCGATTGAACGAAAAGGTTATGGCTGGTATGGATAAGAAAAACATCGAAGCGATTTATCCCCTGTCGCCGATGCAACAGGGAATGCTATTTCATAGCGTGTATGCGCCAGAGTCGGGCGTGTATCACGAGCAACTCACCTGTACGCTGGAGGGCGATCTGAATGTGGCCGCTTTCGAGCAGGCCTGGCGCCACATTGTGGATCGGCACTCGGTGCTGCGGACGTCGTTTGTGTACAAGCGGCTCGATAAAACCCTGCAGGTCGTCCACAAACAGGTGGAGTTGCCGTTTGAACAATTGGATTGGCGAGATCTCTCCGCAGAGGAGCAATCGCTTCGGCTGGAACAATTTTTGACCGAGAATCTGCAACGCCATTTCGACCTCAACAAGGCGCCGCTGATCCGACTGGCCGTAATCCGTCTTTCTGATCAAACCTATCAATTCGTCTGGAACCATCACCATCTGTTGTTGGATGGCTGGTCCATGCCCATCGTGATTCAGGAGGTCTTTGCCTGCTACGAAGCCCTGCGCCAGGACAAGCCCATTCAACTGCCGCCTGCTCGACCGTATCGGGATTACATCAACTGGCTGCAAAAACAGGATCAAGCCGCTGCAGAAAAGTACTGGCGCAATGAGCTCAAGGGATTCACTGCGCCCACACCGCTGATCAGCGATCCCGCATTGGATGGCAAGCTCATACCTGAAAAAGATTATGATGATCGAAAATTGTATCTTCCCGAGGAGGCCACTGCAAAGCTGGAGGCGCTGGCCCGCAAGCATCAATTGACTTTAAATACGATCGTGCAGGGCGCCTGGGCCATTCTGCTCAGCCGTTACAGCCATGAGCAGGACGTCCTGTTCGGCGCAACGGTTTCAGGTCGACCCGCC
>JAPDPQ010000065.1 GCA_034506395.1 candidate division KSB1 bacterium
GGAATCTCCCGAAAGAGGATAGCTGCCGATGCGGTTCCATTTCGAGCCGTTGATCGTTTGATCGAGGCGGACCGTATCGCTGCCGCTGGCATGGTTCACAATGAATGGCGTATTTTTGCAGCGATTCGAGGCAGCCACCCACCAGGCGAACAGTTCGTACTGCGCCGGAGCATTCACATTCAAACGAAATTTGGCATAGCGATCACCTGTGCCAATGGTATTCAACATTGCTGCCGTGCCGCCCCAATACCCAGCATTGGCTGAAGCGAACCAGCCCAATCCCACCAAATCGCAGGCAGGATCCGCAGTGTCGATGATCTTTTCATAATAGATCGTTTTGGGGAATGCCAGGGAATCGGCATGGACGACGGCCAGGATCGATGGCACCGGCCGCATATACGTGCCGCCCTCGGGCCGATTGATGAGCTGATTGCCCACTGCCATCTGAGTGGAGCCGCCGCCATCCAGATTCATCGCCTCGACGCAGCCCAAATCCAGCAGCATCTGTGCCAGTTCCGGGAGCGTGACGCCCTGGCTGGCGGTCTGCCGGCCATCCACCACCAGCAGGATGGCATGATTGTTCGGCGTGATGCCCACCGCAGTTCTGGGATTCTCTGTGGCATATCCGATGCCCGAATCCCAAAACACTTCCTCATCATGGGAAATGAATATTGCACCATTTTTAATCAACGTTGGGCCGCCGCCGATACCTGTCAGCAGTTTTTCATAAAGCCGACCCTGGGCTTTTGTGGGAGCTGGCGCTGGTTTGCCCGGGGCATTGGCCGTCGGCTGATCGAATAGGTAAATATCCTCCACACGACTGCCGAAATGGTAGATCCAATCCACCGAGAGCGCGCGTTCAGTGGTCATCCCAAAAAAGCTACGGGTCACTGGATAGGGCACGCCGCTGCGATAAATTGTGCTCAGGTTCTGGGCCAGCACCTCCCCGGGATAGACCACCGCCGAGTAGGAAGTGCTCCCATTGAGGTCAAAATAGCCGCCGTTCACCGCCGCAATGGCGCCCACCCGCTGGACAAATGGCGCCACGCCTTCTTTGCCGCCTGGCGCCTGGGAGAGATAAGACCGAATGGCAATGTGCGGCTGTTGCAAATCGACCTCCAGATACCAGGCCTTTAATGGCGGCGATGACCGTTCGCCCTGAAATAGATGAATCCCCTCGGGCAAATTGAACTGACGAGTGACCTCCACCCAGGTGAGAGATTGGGCAAAGAGCGATGAGGCAAATAATAAAAGTAGAGTGATCAATGTTGTGAATTTTTTCATTCCAAAGATCCTTCGACATTGAGTAATTTTTTTGAGCCCTTGCGAGCGTTATAAACCCCGCAATTTTTCGTCTTATTCGCTTATCAGGCCGAGCGAGGAACTGCATCCAAATTGCCACAGCCAGAAAAATAGCCGAATAAGGTCCGCTGGATATGGGGATATTTTTTCTACTAAGGTTTTGGATCATCACATTGACAACAAACCCAGCTCGAAAACCTTAGTAGCTATGAAAAAGACAAAAATTTTTAACCTTATTCGTTTATCAACGGGGGAAAAACCCAATCCCTCTGCCAACAGTTTCATCGAAAAATGATTAAATAAGGTTCGCTGGATATGGGGATATTTTTTCTACTAAGGTTTTCGATCATCACATTGACAACAATCCCAGCTCGAAAGCCTTAGTAGCCAAGAAAACGACCACAATTTTTAACCTTATTCGCTTATCTGGCCGAAACCTGCATGCAAATCGCCACAGCCTGAAAAATAAGCGAATAAGGTTCAATTCGGTGATGGCGTAATTTTTCTACTAAGGTTTTCATAAACGCAGCAAGCCTTTGCACAGCAGACCTGGCATCATTTCCACATATCTTAATGATCAATGATTACTGATCACTGATCACTGATCACTGATCACTGATTACTGATCACTGATTACTGATCACTGATTACTGCCCACTGACCACTGATTACTGATTGCTGATCACCAACCACTGCTCACTACCCACCCAGCTCCTCAATCTCCCGGCGACACCGCTCCGCCGCGGCTCTATTACCTGCTCGCTCGAAATACTCCGCCGCTTTGCTCAAACAAGCGCGCTGCTTCGCTCGGTATTTTTTGCCGGGATAGCCAAGCGCCTGCCACACTAAAAAAACCGCGGCATTGAAATAATGCGGCAGGGACTCCAAATAGCTGATGGCCTGGCCAAATAGCTGTTCGCCCTGCTTAATATCTCCCTCGGCAAACCACAACCGCGCCAGACTTGCCTGGGCGCCAGCGATGCTGAATTGATCCCCGATTGCCTGATATAAGGAAAGCGCTTGCTGGTAATAGCCCCGCGCCGCCTCATGGTCACTCATCCGAAAACTCAAATCCCCTAAACTCCGATAACAATTCGCTTCGCCCAACTGAGCCCCCAGCCGGCGATACAACGGCAACGCCTGCTCCCAATAGCCCCGCGCCGCCTCATGGTCACTCATCAGAAAACTCAAATCCCCTAAACTCGAAAGACAATTCGCTTCGCCCACTTTTAAATCGAAACGCTGCGCTGCAGCCAGAGCTTTGTTCAGATATTCGATCCCTACAGCGCAAAGGCCATTCCAGCTATAAAGATAATTGCAATGGGTGAGCATCTGGCACAATCGCTCGCTGGCTGGGGCATCATTTCGAGAGAACAGCCAATCCGCAGCCGCATGAAAATTGGGATATTGTTGGGCAAAGCGGCGCAGCGAGTCCTTGCCTCGATCCGCCATGATATCCTCATGCCAGGCTTCGGCTTTTTCTTCATGATAGCGGATGAATGCCTCGGTTTTTTCCTGCGCCTGAGGATGCTCGTTCCATCGGGCTGCGGCAAACGCTCGCACCGGGCGCAGCAATCGATAGCGATCTTCCAATCGCAGGGCTAAATGCTTACGGGTCAGCAGAAAGGCGGCGCTGCGCCAGTCCTGGCCAAAAATGGCGGCCAGGGCTTCGCCATCCGCGCCTGCTGGGAAGAGCGAGAGCAGGGCAAACAGGTCTTGCGCGGGCTCAGTCAGGGTCTCATAGGACAGGCGGATGGAGACATCGACGCTGCGGGTGCGGTCCAGTTCATGCGTCGGGCGCAACGGGTCGCGCAGCAGCTCGGTGCGCCGCGCATCCCACTCCTGGCGCAGCTCAGCCAGAGAATAATCGGGCAACAGCTCGGCGCAGAGGCAAATGGCCAAAGGATAGCCTTCGAATTGTTCCAGCAGATAATTCAGGTGAGGCTCGTCAGCAGCCGTAATGGCATAGCCCTTGTCCTCGGCAATGGCGCGGAACAGGGCCTCGGCATCGGCAGCGGCCATGCGGTCCAGTTCGTACAGTTTCTCGCCAGGAATGGCCAATGCCTCGCGGCTGGTGGTGAGCAGCAGCGGCAGATCGGTTTTGGCGCGCAGCGTCTCGGTCATGTGCTGGAACGCGGCGCGGTCGTGGTTCAGCACGGTCTCGGCATTGTCGAACAGCAGCAATAATTTTTTGCCCTGGAGAAAAGGGACCAGCCCATCGATGCTATCGATGTTCTGTTGCTGCAATCCCAGTCGGGCGATGAGCGTTCCCAGCACGGCTGCGGTCGATTGGGCTGAGCCGCAATCCACGGTCAGGATGCCATCGCTGAAATTGGGGTGGTTTTTCAGCCGCTCGGCCACTTTGCACGCCAGCGCGGTCTTGCCAATGCCGCCCAGACCGGTTACCGTCACAATGGCTTCGGCGAGCACCAGTTGTTCCAGATCCTGCAGCTCGTCCTTTCGGCCGATGAAGCGCAATGGGACCGGCAGATCGCACAGCGGCCGCCCTTCCTTGCCATAATGGTACTCGCGGAAAACATCATCGCGATAGCTTTGAAGGTCTTTTTGCAGTTGGCGCTGGAGCTCGTCCGCGTTGCTGGGTTCGTACCAGAAGCGACCCCGTTTAAAATCGCCCACTTCTCGAGCAAACTCGGCCTGCAGCGGCTCTTTGTCGCCTTTCATGTTATAGACAAAGATAACGCGCTTCGCATCCTTGGCGGTCTGATATTCAAATTTGGTGACCGAAGTACCGTCCTCGAACTGGAATCCGAAGCGCCGACCCAATATCAGCACATAAATCTCACTGGTTTTGATCTTTTTTCTCAGCGTATCCTGGCTGGACATGGGATAAGCGCCCATGGTGCGCTCGGACATGATCGGCTCCATGCCGACCGCCCGAATGGCTTGCTCCGCGGCGTCGCGCTCGGCCTTCATGTCGTAAATGGTGGAGCTAACGAAGACTTTGATGGAGGACATAATTGCCCCTTTCCCGATTGAGCTTTTAGTCCAAAAGCTCAAGAAATTCTTCTATAGTGAGTTCTGCCTGTTCGATAATACTGAACACCGTGCCCTTCTTCAAGTCCCGAGAGTGAAAGGTAACCGTAACGCGCAGATGATCTTTTTTGAATATTTTGTGACTTCCCTTCTGTCGGTGTACGATAAAACCAGTTTTTTAAAGCGCCCGAATCACATCTTGGTTTTTAGCCACGGCAGTTTGGGCATAGGTTGCCTCAATTTCAACGATCAGATGATTTTCTTCTGGGATGGAAAGCCCATCCGCTTGCAGGCTCTCCAGGTACAGGGCGATCGCCTCTTTAATATTTGCCAGCGCTTCGTCGTAGGTATCACCTTCTGAGATGCATCCTGGCAATGCAGGAACAGTCACGGTATAGCCACCTTCTTCCTGGGGAGCAAAGATGACTTTATAATATTTTTTTGCCATTTGGCTAACCTCTAATATTCATTTTTAACATGCTGAATTGGCAAAGCATTCGATTGAATGAAAAATCTGCTTGTTTCATTCCGAATAATTTTTTATCTTTAGCAGGTGGGATAAAGTAGCTCTTGATTTTAAATTTTCTCGGCACTGAAAATTCTACTAAGTCAGATGAGTGAAAACCATTAACAAATGCACGTCATTTCGATCCGCCGATTAGCGGAGAGAAATCTATTCATGAAACCTACCAATCTTGAAATATACAGATTCCTCACTCCACTTCGTTTCGTTCGGAATGACATCATTATGTTTAATCTGACCAGGTGGTAATAATTATTGTCTGATGAATAATAACGTATCAAGCTCAATTATCCCACATGCTAAATATATGCAAAAATTTCAAAATATCAAGCGAAATTATAGCAATGAATCGGTGATCGTCATCGGCCGCGCGGCCAGAGGCATCGACTTGAGCGAATATTCAGATAGGCGCTGTCATTCTGAGGAGCGAAGCGACGAAGAATCCTTTCAATAAACGCACCTACTTTCGTTAATTCAAGAGATTCTTCGCTCTCCGTCCGGCGACTGGCGGACGGATCGCTCGGAATGACATTGCACTTTTATGTTGACGCCAATTTCCGATTGGCCGATAGCGGTAACATCTCAATGGAGGGAGCATGAAAAAAAATCTTCTCATTTTTCTGGTGTTAATCCTGTCAATTACCTCCAATTTTTCAAGGCTCTGGTCAAAATCCTCGACCCTCTACGTCGTTACCCGAAGCACCAAAGTTTTCCGATTACAAAATAAAGACAATCCCACTGTGGGCCTGTTCTCCACCAGCGATCAGGGAAAGTCCTGGCAGCATTACGGCTGGAAATACACCAAGTGTTTTTCCGTTTCCGTTGCCAAACAAAATAATCGGCAACTTTTTTATCTCTCGTGCGGGAATGGCGTATTGAAATCCAACGATGGCGGTAAAAATTGGATCATCACCACGGGCTGGAACATCACCGAATGCCTGAAGACCGCCATTGATCCGACGAATCCCGATATTGTTTATGCCGCGACAGCCTACGGTATTTTTAAGACCATTGATGGCGGGCAGAGCTGGGCCGAGAAAAATGCGGGATTGACCAGCACCTTTACACCGACCGTGGTAATCGATCCCAACGATCCCAATTTGCTATTTTGCGCCACCGAGGCCGGCGTCCATCGCAGTCGCGATGGCGGCGAAAACTGGGAGCCGATCGGGTTATTGGGATTGGGGATTCGCACGTTCATTCAGCATCCCTCGCAGCCGAATTTATTAGCGGTCGGCACTGAGGATGATGGGGTATTTATCTCAAATGATTATGGTCAAACCTGGCAGCAAAAAATCAATGGGCTGACGCATCATACCGTCTACGCCCTGGCGTTTGCGCCTCAGAATCCGAATGTGATGTATGCTGGCACGTTTCAAGGCGGAATTTTTAAAAGCACAGACCGGGGCGAAAGTTGGCAGGCAGTCAATAACGGGCTGAGGGTGCTGGACATCCATGCGATCCTGGTTGATCCGAATGACCAAAATACAATTTACGCAGGAACGTTAAACGATGGGCTTTGGCTCAGTGAAAACGGTGGTTCGAATTGGAGATTTATTGGGTTGGAAACCAGCCAGGTGTGGGATTTGGTGATTCGGTAATTAGGGAATTTGTTACTGTTGTAAAAATGGAAATCAAAAGAGACGCTGTCATTCCTGCGAATGCAGGAATCTCTTTTTTAATTGATGATTAAGTCAACCAAAAAATGAGATGCCTGCATGCGCAGGCATGACAATTTATCCTGTTTTGATAATTTTGCAAAGAGAACTAATCAGGCAATTGGGCGACTGGGTAATTTTTTTGACCACGGAACTGGAACGCCACGGAATTGATAATCAGAAATTATTGGTCTCAGAAATGAAAGGACACAGAAAAAATAGTTCGGAGACCTTTCAGTTCTGTGACCAAAAATATTTAAGACCACAGAAATGGAACAACCACAGAAGTGAAAATTCGAAATTATTGGTCTCAGAAACGAAAGGACACAGAAAAAATAGTTCGGAGACCTTTCA
>JAPDPQ010000066.1:0-305 GCA_034506395.1 candidate division KSB1 bacterium
ATCGCAGATTTATTATAGCAAATTTATTTCTATTTGTCAAGCGGAATTTTTAATATTTTAGAGATTTTTAGAGGCGGCTATAACATTTGAACCGATTGTTTATTTGATCAATTGCTCGTAGTTTATTTTTGTGGGATATTTTAAATCCAAAATCAAAGTCATCCGTTGGCTTCATCTCTCATTTGGGCAATTTATTTTATATTTACTCCCAACGGATTAAATTCAAAGAATAAAATCCGTTGGGTTGTTTCTATCCGTTGGAGAAAAATTTATAATACAATCTTCACACGATGCTTCCCAGCTTT
>JAPDPQ010000066.1:315-6591 GCA_034506395.1 candidate division KSB1 bacterium
ATTTTTTGTTTTTATCCGTTGGCGTCTTATCATCCGTTGGGAATTTTAGAGTTTTATATTACAACTTTCACATGATAAATTCCAGCTTGCTGAAGCGGGATGACATTTCCACTGATCTTTTTATCATCAATAAATATTTCTCTTACTCCACAAGTTTTTTTATCGGGATTATGAATTGAAATTTCATAGATCGCTTCACGAAATTGACGGGTGATTCGGACTTGCTGCCAATGAGGTGGAATACACGGATTAATTTCCAATCCTGAATGCACAGGTCTCACGCCGCAGATCGCCTCCAGTACGATGCTGAACAGCCAGCCTGCCGAGCCAGTGTACCAGCTCCATCCCGCCCGACCGTAGTAGGGCGAATCTTTGCCATCGATGTTGCCTGGGAGACAGTAGGGTTCGGCCATGTAGCGATCGGCGTTCTGCTGGGATTGCAGGATGGGATTAAGTTTCGATAGAATCCGAACTGCGTCATCAGACCAGCCCAGTTGCGCCAGCGCCAATACGCCCCAGGTGGCGGCATGGGTGTAAACGCCGCCATTCTCCCGCAACCCTGGCGCATAACGGGTGAGGTAGCCGATGAACGGATCGGACTTCTTGAAGGCGGGATAATAGAGCATCAGGCCGTTATCCGTCTCCAGATGTTCCAGCATGGCTCGGGCAATTCGCTCCCGCCGCTCGCCTTCAGCTACGCCCGAGATGATGGCCCAGGTCTGGGAATTGAGATAGATTTTGCATTCGTCTTGCGAGGGATCACCGATGGGCGTGCCATCGTCTTTGGTGGCGCCGAGGTACCACTGACCGTTCCATCCGTGGGTGTTTAACGCCTGCTTCAGTTGGGCAGCCCGATCCCGATACTGTTTTGCCAGCTCTGGATTTTTCAGCGGACTGTATTGTTCCAGAATCTCGGCCCAGTCGATCAAAATTTTGTAGAGGAACATGCCCAGCCAGATGCTCTCGCCTTTCCAGTCCAGTCCCACGGCGCTAAAGCCATCGCACCAATCGCCCGCACCAATGAGCGGCAAGCCTCGTTCGCTGAATCGCCCCAGCGCCACAGCGATGGCTCGGGTGCAATGCTCCTGGAGCGTAGCCTCGCCCTGATCATAAAACGGAACGGCTTCTTTCAGACAGGAATAATCGCCGACCTCCAGCAAATAGCGGTTGAGCATGAACGGCAGCCAGAGGAGATCGTCGGTCATGTCCGTGGGATGCCCCTGCTCGGTGATGGGATGCCACCAGTGGAGCACCGTGCCTTTTTCAAATTGATGGCGGGCATTGAGCTTGATGTGCTCCAGCATCCGAGGCGGATCGATGGGCAGCCAGACCTGCTGGGATTGCAACTGATCCCGAAAGCCATAAGCGCCCGATTGCTGGTAATAGCCTGTCCGAGCCCAGAGGTGCGCCGAGATCACCTGGTATTTGAGCCAGATATTGGTCAGCAGATCCAGCGCAGGATCAGGCGTTTCGATATGAACCCGCTGAATGATGTCCTGCCAGAAATCCTTCACCTTTTGCAATTCGACCTCAGCTACTTTGGTCTGGCAATATTTTTGAATGATTGGCACCACCTGTTCAGTTTCAGCAAGGCCATTGTGGCGATCGGCCATGCCAAGGACAAATACGATGAATTTCTCCTCACCAGGTTGCAGCAGGAAATCTGTCGCCAACGAAGCCACGGCATCCTCGAAGCGTCCCTGCGTCGCAGAAAATTTCCCGCTGCGAATGCCTTTGGGGTTTTGGAATGTGCCGTGCCGCCCGATGAGCGCATCTTTGCTGGTGTCCCAGCCGCTCACGGGTGCATTGACCGCATGAAATCCGATGAATGGCCATTCGGTGTTCCAGTGGCCTCGGCTCGTGGGCACTTCCCAGAGCGTTTTGGTGGCAAGAATGGCGTGCAATTGTGGCTGAAAATTGGTTTCGATAAACAGCTTGTGAAATTCACGATGATTATCAGGACCTGCTCCTAAATTCCATTCCAAATATGAACTGAGCTGCAAATGCTTTGGCTGGGTACTTTTATTTTTAATTTTACAAATCCAGATTTCCACGGGCGCATCGATGGCGACGAACATGGTCCACTCGGTGGCCAGATCATTAAACTGTTGTTCAAAAATTGTATAGCCAAGTCCATGGACAACTTGATATGTTTGATATTCGGCCTGAACAGGTTGATATGCCAAAGAATAAAATTTATCGGCATTGAGATCCCGCAGGTAGAGCCACTTGCCCCAATCATCCCGAATGAGGTCCTGGTTCCAGCGGGTGAGGCGATTGAGGTTGACATGGGTTTTCCAGCTAAAGCCGCCGCCCGCCTGACTGACGATCATGCCAAAATCCCCATTGGAAATGACGTTGGTCCAGGGCCGTGGCGTATCGGGCCGAGTGATGATAAATTCACGTCCATCGTCAGAGAAATAGCCATATTTGTTTTCGAAAGAACCGTACCGTCGTGCTGCAGTGTCCAATTGTGATTCTCCTACTGTTTTAATTGTTGAAGGTGCTTTACAAATCGCTAATTCCGCTAATTAATCGAATTTCGCCAATTAGCAAAATAATAATATTCCTCACGGATGGTAAAACAGCCACGGATGATTTAAAATTCCAAACCTCAAACTAGAAAATTCAAATAAACTTCAATGTTCAATTCAAAATTCCAAACCTATTGGATTATTGGCAATTGGAATTTGAAAATTATTTAGAATCTGTTTTCTGAAATTTGGAATTTTATCAGTTGGGTTGTTTCTATCCGTTGGAAAAGAATTCAATTTGATATTACCTATCTTATTGACAAATACATGGTCATTTCGAGCGAAGCGAGAAATCTGTTTATCAAACGAGATTATATTAAAATATGCAGATTCCTCACTCCGCTTCGCTCCGTTCGGAATGACACGATTTTGATTAATTTGACTACGTTGGATCAAATCAATTAATCCGACCAAATCTTAATCCAAAAAAAAATTTTTATCCGCTAAAATTCAACCTTATTTCAGACAAGTCATCTTCCCTCGAAACATCTCATGACCCAATCGAATCTGGTAAAGATAAACCCCCGAAGCCAACCCATCGGCGTGAAACACAATCTGATTGCGACCTGCGGGAAAAAATCTCCCATTTATGCTGACCACGGGTTGTCCCAACAGATTCAGAATTTCATAGCCACCTACCATCGCCGTAGGCAAGTCGAATTCGATCCTGGTCGTGGTATTGAATGGATTGGGGTAATTGCCCAGCAAACTCGCTGATCGAGGCATGGAATCTGTTTCCAATACCGCACTGAGTAGCTCTCGGGGAAGATCTTTGGCCTGTACTCGTTTGAATAAAATTTCATGGGCGGCATCGTTGAGGTGGATGCCATCGCCGCAGTCGTATTGCGGTTTGATGGTGCCGTTCGGCTGCGCCAAGTCGTTCCAGAAATCGATCGCATATTGGCCGAACCGTGCAAACGTCGAATCTCGCATCTCCATCAAATTTTTCCTGCCAGCTTCGCTCAAATTGCGTGGCTGCGTGGTGGCGATCCAGACAGGGACACTGTTGCGACGAGCGACAGCCAATACGGTATCATAATTCGCCAGTTGTTCGGCAACGCTATAACCAGAAGTAGCGTCGTTGGATGGCAGATTGATGATGATCGCATCGGGCGCAAGCGACAGGGCATAAGTAATATTGCGCTGCGGATCGGGCTTGGGCCGATTGGCTGGTGTGGCCTGGCCTGTGGGCAGAATATGGTAGGTGGTATAGCCACCTTTGGCCAGATTGTCCACCCGATGGTTGGCATTTTCTGATTTCAAAAATGCCCGATAGCGATTGACCCAGGCGTTGCGCTTATCGGTGGGACCTGTTCCTTCAGCCGTAGAGGAACCCAGCACCACAATGTGGACGGCGCTTTGCAGATCGCCAGGTGCCTGACCCATCATGCGAAAGTCATCCAAAAACAGCACGCCCGTGGCGGATTTGGTGTCGGTGAGGAACAGGCTGGCCGATCCGACAAAGGCAAAGGCAAAGCCCCGAATCTTATTCAGGTCGAGCCGACCATTGCCCGAAATTCCCAGCGGCGATTGCAGCCACTTGTCTTTTTCGAGCGCCCCGATATCGCTCTGCCGCAGAGGAAGTTCGATCTGCCGCCAGCCTGGTGCTGAATCGAGCACGTCGAGATCCAGCAGCCAGACCTCCACTTCCTCGGAGCGATGGGCAGTGTCAGGGGCATCGCTCGCATCGTAAAAATAGAGCTGCAATTTGATATTGCCTGGCTTCGAGGACGGCATAGCGTTGAAATATGAGAAGCGCAGGCTCAAATAAGGCGTGAGGTCCCAGACGCCAGTGGAGTCGGGATGCCAGAATTCCATGCGTGCCCAGATGCCAGCGAAGGAATTGGCCTGCACCTGCCATTGGCAACGAAATGCGCCCTGGCCTTCGAGCAGCGTGTCCTGCGAGACGCTAATGGTGAGCGCATTTCCTGGCGATCCAGCCAGAATTTGGTAGCGGTTGGAATCTGAAATATTGTCGAAAGAATCGATGACCAGTTGGGCTGGGAGAGTGGCTGGAAGGCAAACCACTGTTAGAATGAAAAAGATAGCCGACCAATTTTTATGATTGTTCATGATTCAAACCTAAAAAACAAACTTTCTCCTAAAAATACGACATCCCCCCTGGCTCCCTACCCGCCGATTGTCGGGTGCTCCCTTCGGTCGCTTCAATGGGGCGAATTTGGATAGCTGAGAGCGGGGGATTAACGGGGAATTATCCTGATCATTTGTTAATTTTGCAGTATGTCATCTGTCATTGCGAGGAATGAAATGACGAAGCAATCTCATAATTACTGATAGTTGAGAGATTGCTTCTCCGCCAAAAGGCGGATCGCAATGACAGCACTCTATGAAATTCTCATTCATGATAAGTGGAAGATCAATCAAATGCGTTTTTACTAAAAGCTTTTGTCTCTATTGCCTTCAAAGGAATTTAATTCACCAGCAACATCTTTTTGATGGCGGTAAATTTGTCCACCCGAAGTTGGCAGAAATATATGCCGCTGGCAAAACCAGTGCCGTCGAACGCTATTGAATGCTCGCCCTGGGATTTTGTTTCATCGACCAGGGTTGCCACTTCCTGGCCCAGGATATCCAGAATTGTAATTTTCACCCGAACCGATTCTGGGACGTAGTAGCGAATGACCGTCGACGCATTGAACGGATTGGGATAGTTCTGATAAAGCACAAAATTCGTTGGCGGCTGGGATTGTTCCTGCTGTACTCCGCTGATGGTGACAAATCCCGCCTGTTTCAGTCCTCGCTGGATGTCTGGGTTTTGCATGAAAACTTCCCAGACTTTGCCGTTGAAATAATTTTCGATCATCAAGACAAATGGTCCCTGGTCGATGCCGATCACAATGGGCGACCACCAGTTTACCGTCAAATTAAAGGCATCGCAGAAGCCGTATTTCATCCAGATGCTAAGGCGATAGGTGTCGTACATGTATTTCAGCGCTGGGATGCAGACCTCGGGCGCAAATGGGATGGAGCCACCTGGAGCGGTGGGGGAGATGGTGCCATCATCGTTCTGGGCGGGCGGTGCGCCTCGGGCTTTGTAGCCGTTATAGCCGTCGCTGGCTGTAATACCCCAGACGTTTTCGCCATACCCTTTGAATTTGCCAGGATTAGCGATGCAATACGCTCGTTGCGCTAACGTTGCCCGACGGGAATTTTCGAAATAGGTGATGCCTTTATTTTTCATGTAGGCATCCTGGATATTCCGAAAGTCGATCCAGCAATGGGAATACTGGTGGCCGAACAGCGGCGGAAAATTCACATACGAATAACCGTAATGTGTCTGCCAGGAATAGCCGCTGGTCCAGGCGCTCCAGATGGAGGAGGGTGCAGGATGGGTCGGCGAACCCAGCGCCAGGATGTTCATGATCATGGCTTCGTTGTAGCCCCGCCACCAGGCATTGATAAAGCCCGTCTCAGGATGCCATCCCAGGGTGATGTTGGGCTGAAAGTTCCGCATCCATTGCCAATCGACCCGATAGTAAATGGAGTCAGCCAGTGCCCGAATGGAATCCTCCTTGGCCTGATTTTCATTGAAGTACTGTTTGGCATAGAGAATTCCCGCCAGCAGCAATGCCGTGTCAATCGAGGATAGCTCGCAGTTCCAGGTGCGCAGGGCGGTTTTCATGTCCAGAAAATGATAAAAGAAGCCTTTGTAGCCGATAAAACCCTGAGCCTCTCGTCCCTGCGGTTTGGTCCAAAACGTTTTCAACGTATTGAGCACCCG
>JAPDPQ010000067.1 GCA_034506395.1 candidate division KSB1 bacterium
CGTTGACGACCGATACTGGCTCTATTACCAGTATCGAATCTCTTGACGGGAGTATCGGTATTGGTGGAGGCGTCGGCCAGAATATTTCTGCAACGGGTGACGTCGGACCTGTTTCAGCAGACAGTGATCAGAGCGCATTTGCAGTGGGTGTTCCTACAGATATTGAAACCAGCATCAGTGGAAATAGTATAGGTGATGTGACCGCAGGTGGAAATATTGGAGCAGTTGCTCCTCCAATTACCATACAGACTCCAACTACCGGAACCACCATTGGAGCCATCACAGCGAAAGGTGGAGGCATCGGATCAGCTGCTGCTGGCATAACGATTTCTGCGGCTGAAGGTATAGGAGCGATAAATGCTTTTACAACCATTGATGCCTTAACGATCAATGGTAATAATGATGGGGATCTTACAGGCACAGGAATCGCCAGCATCACCGCAAGCGGAAATATTAATTTCGACACCATCACCACAGCCGATGGTGCAAATATTGCGGCAGCGGGGCCAAGCATTGGTCCTATAACGAGTTTGGGAGGAAGCATTCTTGACCGTGCAGGTGGCGTAGCGGCAACGATTACTTCGGGCGGCGATGTTGGAGATATTAAGGCTATGACCATCGGGCGGTCTGTTGGAACGCAGGCAGCGCCAATTACGATTACACTCGATGGTGACATCGATCTTGTCTATGCACCAGATACCAATGCACCTACTAATACAACAGGAGTGCATGTAACAATCAATGCAGGACATGTTACTGCCACCTCCCCTCTCATTACAGTCGTAAGTGGGAACATTACATACACGATCGATGTTGAGGGACCATTTGGGGATGCGGCACTATGGTTTGATATTGGAACCGTACAGTCAGGTGCAACCCCGGATGTTGGTTTGAGCAGTCTTACAGGAACAACCCTTGCCACCACATTAACATTTGATGCAACCGGAACAGCAAAGGTTGACCTTATCGGAATCGATGTCGATCCAGCGTTCAACCCAGGTGGATTTGTTACTCCGAATGCTCCTGATGCCTTTGGTGAGATTGATTTAGGAACTATTTTAGTTAAGGGAAATCTCGGACGAACAGATGGAACTGGAGCACCAACCCCTGGGTTTATTGATGTTGACAACGGTCAGACCCCAGATAACCTTGGAAGAGTCAACTATATTCAGATTGATGGGGGGATTGTACCCGGGAGCAAAATACAGGTTGAATCTCTTGGCCTGATCGGTGTAGCAGGCTCACTGCCTGCCGGAACAATTGTTTTACCTGCCGATGCTCCAGTTGTTCCAACCGAATTGACAGATTACATATTGGTTGTTCCTGCTGGAATGACTAAGGGCTGGTTCTTTACAACCGCTGATGGGGCAACCGCTCTTGGGCCAACGGGTTTTGACGACCCACGAGATGGACTCCCCTTTGGACATGCAGTCTATATTACCGCACGAGATGACTCTGATGCGATTGTGAGAATTGACATTAATGGAAGCAATAGCGAAGGCGATGATTATATTATAGGAGATGTAGAGATTCTGAGTGGTGCTCAGGCAGCAGCCCTCGGTTACACGGGCATTGTAGGTGGTGCTCGTGGTTTTGAGGCGACGACTGGTGTTGCGAGCCTCACCGAGACAGGCCCGGATATTGACTTTATCGAAGTTGAAGGTCCTCTTGGAGCCTTAACCCTTCTTTCTATGCCTGGTATCTCAACTCCAGGAAACCGCCTGGGTTCTGTCTCCGTTGGTTTCGAGATTGGATCAGGGGGTTATGATGATCAGGTCATGCCTGCATCCTACATCTCACATCCGGATGCATTCCCATCCTTATTCCCATCGGTACTTGGGCCTTACACAAGCATTATCCATCCAGGATTTGATGGGACTGCTGGGACTGGTAATGACGATTTCATCCTCTGGGGCGGAGCCGCAAATCTTGGTCCTGTAGAAGTCCAGGATGGTTCAGTGAGAGACCTTAGATTCCCGGATGGTGAGGTAAATTTTGAGATTGCAGCATCTGGAAGCGTCTCATCCGTTCTTGTCCATAGAGTCAACCTCCCAGAAAGTTTAGGTGAACCGCTCAATCTTGAGTCGATCATCACTGGAGATAATTTTACAGGGCCTTTGAGCCTGCCTGACGGTCAATTGGAAGGGTTCATCATTGTAGGTACAGGCAAGGTGGTAAGCCTTGGGGTAGATCTTCAGGCAAATACATCATTTAATCTAGGCGGGCCAACACCTGTACCAAATGCAGGGTTTGGAGGAACTGTGGGCGATGATATATTTGAGGTCATCCCTGTAAATGATCCGACCGGGCTTCAGGATGGGCTCATTGCATTTAGCTTATATAATGTATTTAATTATGGTTATAGGACTTATGGGGCAGCCCCGTTTGGAACAGGCTCAATTGGAACAGAATTGAGCCCAACAACGATCGATGTTGCAGGAAGTGTTCTTGATGGAAATCCATTTACTGACGGAGCCTGGACAGCAGTTGCTGATGGAATCTATGCAGATATCACAATTGGTGGTGACCTTCTTAATTACTCGATTTATTCGTTTAGAGGCCCGATAATGGGGACAGGCACCATAGATATAGGTGGGGATATGTATAACTCTACTATTTGGGCATGGGGAGATGTAGATAATGTGAATATTGGTTTAAATATGACCGAATCATGGATTAATTCCCAACTTGGCAGTGTCGGTGATGTAACCATTGGAAGAGATATGTATGTATCCGAAATCAGCGCTTTTGTCAATGTGGGTGATATCGTGGTCGGCGATGACATGTATGATTCATCTATTTATGCAGATACCGGTGATATTGGTGATATTACGGTTGGGAATTTAACTGAAAATACCGGAAGTATCTATATCAGCTCAATCGAGGCTTATGAAGGAAGCATCGGAGCAATTACCGTTGGTCAAGACCTTGAGGATTCTTATATCTTTGCAGGCCTCAACATTGGCAACATCACCGTTGGAGAGGATATTGCTGCCTATGATGAAGATGTGGATATCGTTGCCGAAGGTGGAACAATTGGAACGATCACTGTTGGAGACGATATTTATGCTGATGGTTATGACATCAATATCGTCGCTGATACCTATATAGGGAACATCTCTGTCAATGACTCGATTGTTGCAGACGATGCGGACATTAATATTGTTGCAGTTTCAGGTTCGATCGGGAATATCACCGTTGGCCTCGATGTTGACCACAAACCCTATGATGCAGAAGGGTATGGGATCATGGGAGTTGATGATGGTGTGGTTCGCATCGTTGCCCAGAAGGATATCGGTGTCATTGACGTGGTCGAAGGTTTCATTTCTGGAAATGTCCTGGTATCTGCAGGTGTAAGCCCGAGAATGGACGGGGATGAGATTTACTTCCCAATGTCAGCCTCCGATCTATATAACAATGCAACTCATGTTCAGTTCCCAGACGTGGATGCCCTCTTTGCAGGGAATCTTGGTGGGATTATCGTTGAAAGAGGTGGAATTGTTGCCAATGAAGATTATGACATGATCTTCAGTGCAACGGGCGCAATCACCGGAGGAATCCAGACTGGAACAGCTATTGGTTTGAATGCTGCTGTAACGGCCTCAGCCCAGGATATTATCTTCCAGGCAGGCCCAGGAGGTATGGGAGCAATCAGCACTGGAAGCCTCAATGCTTCAGGAAATAAGATCGATATCCATACAGGTGGCCCAGTAAGTGGCATCACCGTTAAAGGCAAAATCCTTAATGATGTGGATATTCGTACAGGAGACCTTGCTGGCCTTGTCGTAACAAGCGATATGGATGGTGGTTCAGCAGGGATTGACATTCTTTCCAAAGCCATTACTGCGGTTACCTATTCCGGTTACACGGCAGCCATCCTGGTTGGCGGAAGCATGCTCAATGCTATAAACATTACTGCAGCGAGCATCGGTTCAGGTGGAAATGGTCTGACTGTTGGATTTAGCGGTGTTGGAAATATCAATCCAGGAACACAGAATATCAATATCAAAGCAGTTGGTACCTCTGGTAACATAGGCAATATCACCGTTCGTGACAGGATTGGTTCGCAGACAGCCAGTGGTGGTGGTGACGTTACTATCCTATCCAATGATGGTGCCGTAGGAAATGTGGTTGCAGGTGGAATCTATTCAGAGAACACGGCTGAAACATTCATTCATGCAGAAACTGGCATTGGTGATATAGTAACCCTGGATAACGCTGCGGGAGGAATTCAGAATCTTGAACTTCGAGTCTATTCAGCAACAGGAACCATTGGAGATATAATTTCCCATGGGGATATCACGGATCTTTCCTTCATCGACTTTGATGGATCGATTGGTGACATCGTCTCTCTAAATGGTTATGTAGACTTTGATAATGTTACCTTTGGTGGAAGCGTTGGTGACATCTACGCAAGCGAAGATATAGATATTTGGGAGGTGGTCTTAGAAAACGGAAGCCTTGGCGTAGATGGCAATATGTCAAGTGAACTTGGCGAAGTGACCGATACTTCTATCAACAAGGCTGATCCAACACTGGCTTATAATGCTACGCTTGGCACCTGGACGGTTCTTGATGGACTTAACCGGGCAAGACCTGATGGTGCACCAGAGGATGGTATCTTCAGCCAGGCTGGTAGGGTTGAGATGTATGATACTGTGGTGAATGGGTCTGTTGGAGATATTACCGCTTTCTTAGGAGTCTTCCTCGGTGATGATTATACTGGCAACAAAGTCCGAATTGGCGGTGATTTAGGTAATGTCACAGCAGGTACAGTCATGGAGATTGAGAATGTCATTGTCCATGGCAATGTTGGCCAGATCACAGCCTATGGGAATCCATACGGAGATTATGGAATTTATATTGATGGCTTTAGTGTGGGCGGTAATTTGGCAGGTATGGATTGTGTTGCAGGACCAATAGAAATCTATGATCTAAACGTTGTAGGAAATGTGGGTGACATTACTGCCTTTGAGGGTGTCTCCGGTGGCTATGATGACTCTCCGATAATGATCGGTGGAAATCTTGGGTCAGTGGTTTCTCTAAAGGGTGACATCACCCTTCATGTAGTGGTAGATGGAAATATCGGGGATGTCTATGCTGAAATGGGCGACATCTATGACTCTATGATCTATGCCGGTGGGAACATCGGTAGCTTCACATCGGGGACTGGTGTTCGGGCTGGAAACTTCATCTGGGACGATGTGGCAATCGTTGCCAAAGGAACGATTGGAGTGGTTGAGGCCAGGGTGCTTGGATACTCCATTGTCTGGTCAGAGGATTATTATGATACCGTTGTAGATGATACTGATGGAATTTACGACGGGGTAAACGACATCCTGATCCCTGACAATGACCGAGTCTTTGACTTTTCCAATGACTACCTGGTCTTTGCGGATTCGACCGGAGATAATAGGATTGAAATTTCTCCGATCATCCAGGCCTATATGAATGGTGTGTCTGGCGGAGCGGATCTGCTTGATGATGGCAAGATAGACAGTCAGGAAGCACTTGATATTATTAAATGGGCAAGCGGTGAGCTTCCTGATATAAGCGACCCACAATACGTTGAGACCTTGACCACAGTCTTCCAGTATATCTTCAAAGAAGTAGAAGTAATCGATGTGGATGATGTGGTCGATGTACCGGATGTCTTATGGGTAAATGGAACACCTTACAATGAATATTTCCTCACCATTATTGCCGAAGGGGCTG
>JAPDPQ010000068.1 GCA_034506395.1 candidate division KSB1 bacterium
TATTCCATGTGCCAACAACGGTCTCACCCTTCTTTGCAACACCAACTGCAAAGATGTCATTTAGACCATCGTTGTCAATCTCACCATCAACGATCACATGACCTAATAAATCGTCACCGATCAGGACATCCCCGGCGAGATCAGAGTTACCTGCTGTCCCGAAACTTCTGAGCCGAATGGCATTAGAACCAGCCACACCCACGCTTCCTGTTACTGCAAGGGCGACATCAGTGCCATCAGTAGCGTTTCCAAGATCGCCATCAATCTGAACAGATGTTAGATTGGCCGAGGAATTTGCCATCCAGACGCCATTGTTATTGCCTGCGACATCATCTGTAGCGTTTGCCTCCAGGAAATCCTCAGGAACAACTGAATCATCAACACCAGGAATTCCAATATTAAATCCCACTGAAATACTCCAGACATCTGCGGGTATTCCATTTGCAGTATTTGAATCAGTCACAGTAACTGTTCCGAGGGGACCAGCCACCTCGATAAATCCTATAATAGGCACTCCTGGAGCAGGATTTTCCCCGGTTTCTGTGATGCTTGCAACACCAACGGTGGATTCAAAGCCCCAGGCTGGGAGTTGCACATTCCCTACAATAAATCCATCACCTGCTCCACCTACATTATTCCCAAGGACAACTCCATCGTCATTGCCATCGATGTAGTCAATGGTGGCGGTAGCGGCCTGTGTTGCATGAGCAGTTACATATATAGCCTCACCAAAGGGTTTCGTCACATCTGTTGTGAAGAAATAGCCTGCAGTACTCCCTGCAGGAGCGGTGATTACAACGTTTAGTGCCTCAGTGACGGTTACTTCAACAAGTGAAAAATTGGGAAGATTTGCAAGGTTACCTTCCAATCCAAAGGCACCAAGGGACTCTGCCTCAACAACACTTAATGGGATTACTCCACCCTCAAAGAACATTGAGGAAATATCTCCTAAGTTATTGGCCGCTGCTCCGGTGTCAAAATCAATGTAACCTGGACCACTGCTAAAGCCATCTGATATTCCAAGCCATCCATCAACCGTCAAAGTGCCGAGGTTTGCCTCTTTCTCAGGAGTCACATTTCCATCATTATTAGCACCAGGGCCTGGAAATGCCCATGGAAAGGGGTGGAAGAATGGAGGTCCTGCGAAAAAATTATTAGAATCATCGACATCAATTCCATTTAAATCGACAAGGGCTGAGCTCGATGATGGGTCTGTCGGGGTAGCGACCGAGGCAGTATATATGTATAGGTCAGTTGCCGATGTTGTACCTGTTACATTCATCATCCCAACATCAGGGGTTGCTCCGAATCCCAAACCAATTCCAAAGTAAATAGCTGCACTTGTAAATGGCCCTGTTACGTCGATTGTATAGACCGTTCCAGTACCGGCATCGATAAATGAAGCGATCGGAGATGATGCAGTCGCCGCATAGGCAACGAAGAATCCAGTAAGAGTTCCAGTCCCTGTTGTGGTAACAACATCAATATCACCATCCGCCTCAGCCTTCACAATCGTTATATCACCGTCGGATCCACCTGCAGTGATGTTGCTGAGATCTCCACCTGAAATGAGATTTGTAATAGTTATATCCCCGCCTGCTGTAATATCTCCGATTGAAGGACCCGTAGGAGCGACATCAGCCCCATCATCGGTAGTAATTGTTGTTACATTAATATCTCTCCCGGCTGTGATACTTGCAATGCCAGTCCCATTTGTATCTCCATCAGAGTTACCATTAATGGTGCCTGAAGTAATATCCTGACCGGCACTAATAGCGCCGATCCCGTTTGCAGCAATTATGTTTCCAGTAATATCACTCGCTGCGCCTGTGGCAGTTATGGTTCCAATTGTTCCGCCTGCAGTGATTGCGCTTGTAATACTTCCGGCCTGAGCTAAAATGCTACCAATAGAACCGGTGCCCGCTGTAATGGCTGGACTCGTAATGGCTGTTCCTGCGGTAATATTGCCAATGCTTGAACCCGCTACGATAGCCCCAGTGATGTTTCCAGTTGTGGCGGTAATATTGCCAATGGAGGTACCGGCAGTTAGTGCACCAGTAATGTCTGAGCTCGCCTGAACGCTTCCAATGGAACCCGCTGTAGCTGTAATTGCAGCATCGATATCACCGGTCACAGTAATATTTCCAATATTTCCTGTAGCTGTAATAATTGGCGCAGTTGAATCGATATCGCCAGTTACGATTATATTTCCAATCCCATTTCCTGCGGTAATACCACCTGCGGTGATTCCATCGGCTAACCCAGCCGCATTCGTCACTGTAATGTTACCAAATGATCCTGATCCATCCGCATCATCATCCGCATCCATGATGCCTGTAATTCTGCCCCCGACATTGAGGACTGTGCCAACGGCGTCATCAATATCTACCATTTTAAGATCATTCTCTACTGTACCAGCGTTAATGGTTGTAATGCTTCCAACGGTCCCTACAATATCAATATATGTGTCTACAGGGTCGGATGATCCAGATAACGCTCTTGTGGTAATTGTTCCTAATGTCCCAAAAGTCCCCAGTGAACCTGTAGAAATGATATTTATAATTCCCCCAAGGGAATAATCTGAAACATCTAAATCAACTCTATGTGTTGCCTCACCAAAATCATTAATGGTGATTTTACCATAATCATTACCAGTCGTATTTACATCAAAATTTCCAGTGCCGTCAGCATCAGTGACATTTAGGTCTAAAAATATGCTACCAATCCCTTCAAGGTAAATGGTTGAAGAGGTGCCAAGTTCCCCATCAATAGTAAAGATATCAAGGTCACCTTTATCAGCAGAGCCGGCAGCTGGAATTTGAACCGCATAAAACAGATTCCCTCCGACTGTTGCATTAACAAAGTTAACAGTAGCTGCACTGGCATCCATATCAATAGCATCAACGTCACTTCCGATGGCTGCAATTGCACCTGTATCACCAGTAGTGTCCCTAAAATCTCTACCCGCAAAACTGAAAGATTTTGTGCCAATATTTATAATGTTTACTCCACCATCTGTGAAAGCTTGACCTGTGGCAATAGTTACATTCCATGTATCTGCATCCGGGGCTGTACGTGCAACGGTGCTGGTTGAACCACCGCCTGCATCAACATCATTGAAAATGAGGGTTCCCCCAGCTTCCGTTTTCCCAAAATTTGTAAAAATTTGGGCATTTATTATCTCACCGCCTGTTCCATCACCTATAAGACCAATCTCATTAATCGTATCTGCGCCAGCGTTCTGTGTATAATCAATCTCAATCCCGTCTAATGCTGAATTGCCAGCAACTGCAACAACGAGAATAGAGCCTCCTGGTCCATCAAAAAGTGCTGCTTGGCCGTCAATAAGGACCACAGAGGCAGGTACGATTCGCTCTTCGAGGGGTTCGAGCATGAGCCGGCCTCGAAACTCCCTGCCGAAACTTCCCAACCTGCTCTCTCGAGCAAGCTTTCTCTCTTTCTTCAGTCTCTTATTTCTCGCTGTTCTCCCCCTTAATAAGGATTGCCAACCTCCAAAGAATCCATTCATTTTCTCAATCTTCTCTAAAAGACCTCTTTTCCGACTTTCGACTGCTGTTTGGGATGACATGATGTCTCCTCCTTTCTTTAGATAACCTTTATAAAAATTTTTTAAAAATTGGATTCAAAGTGAGTTTAAATAGAAAAATCCCTTCCCTTTCAGACCTATCATTTTCTGGAAAGGAAGGAAAAGTTTGAAATTTTATTTGAGAAGCTGAGATGGAATTGATCTTTTCACCCCCATTTAACCAGAAGAACTTCAGGATTGGAAATTTTTTTATCAGTCTGAATGGCACGCCCCTCCAGAACCATTTCAGACCGAATAAAATATTTTTAAATCCCTATAACAAAAAACCTAAGTGTTGTCAAGAAAAAATTTTATTTTTATTTGTTTTTATAGCAAAATTTTTGATTTAATCGTTTTTTTATACCAAAATTTTGAAGGATTGTTTTACCGAGTAACATATATGAAAAATTTTGTCAAGCCTTTTTAAAAAAATAAACTTTTAAAATTGAACATTTTTTTACCATATTATAGATTAACTTGTCAAGAAAAATTTTTATTAATTAAAATTCTTAGAGCATAAACTGTGCCAAAATGATTTTTAATTTAATGCAAATCTGATTAATCTTTAAAAAATATATCAATTTTGCCCTCCCAATCTTTCGAAGGTAAAGGTCAGGGTTGAGAAAAATTTTGCTAAATTTTGACCATTAACGTTCAAATATGTAACTTCCAAATTCAATAGCTCTTATTATTTTTAGCTTAATTTTTTTACAATAAATTATAGCGTCTGAGCACCTCTGCTACCTTTTCATCTGTCTCTGCAAGGCTTTTAAGAGAAGAGATAACCTTATCGATTTTCCATTCTTCGAGCTCTTTCACTCTGCTCTCAAAGGGTCTGATCATACTCCTTCGATCCCAGATTGCAAAACCAATGGTAGAGGCAGTAATCGATGCAAAGATGGCCGCAAGAATCCAAAGAAAGTTAAAGAGCTGATCGATCTGTTTTCCGACCTGCTCGAATCGCTTGTCGACCTGCTCGAATCGCTTGTCAATCTGCTCGAATCGCTTGTCAATCTGTTCGAATCGCTTGTCAATCTGTTCGAATCTTTTATCAATCTCTTCAACCTTTATTTTTAAAGTGATAAGGAGCTCCCTGTCTTTTTGTGTAAATCCATCTGTTGCCTTTGCAGCAGTGGCTATAGAAAAAATAAAGATCAAAATTAAAAAAAGGTGCAATCTCTGTTGAGGGGGCATTTAATTTCTCCTGATAAATCCAATCTTTTATCTTACCTTCATATTGATTTTATCATAGCAAAGAGATATAAATCAGTCAAATAAAATTTTGCCTATCTCCGCTGAAGATTTGATTCTATGAATTTGGGTCAATATCAATAAATCATAAATGATAGAGCGAATTCTATTTGCCTCGACTTACTGTCTTCTTGATAGAGCAAGTGGTGCAGCCATTTCAACCCTTGAACTGCTAAGGGAGCTTGCCAAGCAAGGATTTCATTGTGAAGTGGTTTCTGCCTCGATCTTCGACCCCGAACGAGAGGTTTCGCTTGATGAGATCATCACGGGACAAGAATCTGCAGATGGTTCATTAATCGATATAAACGATGGCCTGATCCGACACACCAT